>NZ_BOVK01000051.1 GCF_018403685.1 Xylanibacillus composti | reverse complement strand
AACGCCACCCGCAAGTCCGCAGTGAGGCCGATAGTGAACGATAATTCGTACAAATGCAGCACGTCCGCCCCCGATCAGGCCTCGTTTGAACGATAATTCGTACAAACGCCACACGCAGGTCTGCAGCGCAGTCACAGGTGTACAATATTTCGTGCAATTGTCCCCATTGTGGTCATAAGTTGCTTGCTGCATGGTAAGTGAACGAAAGGGTGCTGGGGTATCGGAACTTGATCGGGCCAATGCGCAACTTACCAGTGGAGCGCATCCTGCCGCATTAGTCTGACCGCGAGGCTTCCCCCGTTTTTCCGTGGGTTGCTGCTTCCAGCATAGCTTGGGCCGCATCGCGTACATCGACGATATCCAATCGAACGAAATGGTATGGTTTCCCTTGAACGCTAGGAGAGGGCAATGAAGCATAGTTGGGCGTTTATTCGCATTTCTGGTCTTTTACCGAATCGCATCCAGGGACCGAACTTTGATGCATGCTCACACTCTTTTACTCGGACTGCAAGCAGGACAAGGCCTCCCGCTGTTGTGATGAAAATTGTCGAAATATACATGGCGTATTGTTAAAATAGGGAGATATCGAGAGATATTCCGAGCTATGCGGAAGGAAGTTTTAATTTGTTGGCGGATTTGAACCTCCGGTTGATAGATGCACTAGATATAGTATTGTATAATGATCAAGGTATACAATATATAGTGATTCTTGGGGTATCGACAACCGCGAATCGTCGGTGATTTTGTCGGAACTCCTTGCATGTTTTTTGGCTGAAATTCCGCGAATTTCGGGGATTTTGGCTGTAAATGACCGTTTGGGGCCAGTCGGCGGGTCGAATGTGATCGGGGCGATTGGCAGCTTATTTCAAGTGGGAGGGTGTTGTGGTTGAAGACTATGGAAACGAAGCGATTGGAAGGACTTAGCGAAAAGATCTTTTTGGACCGCTATGCCAGGAAGGACGCCGATACGAACAACACGAAGGTCGGTGACTACGTATTGGTTCTTACCAAGGACGATCCGAAGTTTCCCGCGAAGGAAGTCGGGGAGATCATTGAACGCGAAGGCAAGAAAGTGAAAGTAAAACTGCGCAGCGGTCAAGTTGTGGACTCCAACATTGACAAGCTGACGCTGACTATAGAGAAGACACCGGACCAAATGTGGGATCGTCTGGCATCCGCCATGGCTTCAGTCGAAGCACCCGAAAAACAGCAGGAATGGACGGAAAAATTCCGCTACATATTGGATGACTGGAAGCTGGTTCCCGGCGGACGCATTGCGGCAGGGGCTGGCGCCAGCGATGAATTGACGCTGTTCAACTGCTACGTCATTCCATCTCCGAAAGACAGCCGCGGCGGGATTATGGACACGCTTACAGAAATGACCGAAATCATGTCGCGCGGCGGCGGTGTCGGCATCAATCTGTCCAGCCTGCGCCCGCGCAGAGCGATTGTCCGGGGTGTCAACGGATCGTCCAGCGGTGCCGTTTCCTGGGGCGGGCTATTCAGCTACACGACCGGATTGATTGAGCAGGGCGGAAGCCGGCGCGGCGCATTGATGCTGATGATCAATGACTGGCATCCGGACCTGATCCGCTTCATTACAGTCAAGCAGCAGGCTGGCGAAATAACGAACGCGAACCTGTCTGTATGCTTAAGCAACGGCTTTATGAAAGCTGTGAAGGAAGACCTGGACTGGGAGCTGTATTTCCCGGATACGACAGACCCGGACTACAACGAGCTGTGGGACGGCGATATGAAAAAGTGGAAGGATGCCGGCAAGCCGGTCATCCATTACGATACGGTCAAAGCGCGCGACGTATGGCACATGATTATTGAATCCGCATGGAAATCGGCGGAGCCGGGCGTCGTGTTCATGGAGTACTACAATGAGATGTCGAACAGCTGGTACTTCAATCCGATTATATGCACGAATCCGTGCGGCGAGCAGGGCTTGCCAGCGTGGGGCGTATGCAACCTGTCCGCAGTGAACCTGTCGAAGTTTTACGATGAAGAAAAAGACGATGTTGCTTGGGAAGAGCTTGGCAAGACGGTACGCTATTCCGTCCGCTTCCTGGACAATGTCATCGACAAGACACCTTATCACTTCGAGGAAAATCGGGCGAATCAGCAGAATGAACGCCGCGTAGGCCTTGGTTCGATGGGCTTGGCCGAGCTTATGATCCGCCTGAAAATTCGCTATGGCAGCCCGGAATCAATGGAATTCCTGGATAAGCTGTATGGCTTTATGGCGAAGGAAGCCTATCTCGCTTCGTCGGAGATTGCAGCAGAGAAGGGTGCTTTCCCGAAATTCGTGAAGGACAAGTTCCTGCAGAGCGGGTTCATGAAGAACATGGTCAGCGAGTTCCCAGAGGTGGGAGCGGCGATCAAGAAGAACGGCATTCGCAATGTCACCGTCATTACCCAGGCGCCGACAGGCAGCACGGGTACGATGGTCGGCACCTCGACCGGCATTGAACCGTACTTTGCCTTTGAATATTATCGCCAGAGCCGTCTCGGCTTCGACAAGCAGCTCGTGCCGATCGCCCAGGAATGGAAGGATCAGCATCCGGACGAGCCGCTTCCGGACTACTACGTAACCGCTATGGATCTGAAGGCGGAGGATCATATTCGTGCGCAAGCTGCGATCCAGCGCTGGGTAGACAGCTCGATCTCGAAGACGGCGAACTGTCCGGCGGACTTCACGGTCGAGGAGACGAAGAAGCTGTATGAGCTGGCCTTCGATCTTGGCTGCAAGGGCGTAACCATCTACCGTGACGGCAGCCGCGACCAGCAGGTGCTCCATACGGACAAGAAAGAAGAGAAGAAGGAAGAAGCCGCGCAGCCGGCAGCAAAGGCTGAAGCCGATCAGGGAACAGCTGTGAATGCTGATGTCAAGGCGTTCGATCAGATCAGTGAATCGTTGAAGGTGGATATCGACAGCAAGACAGAGCAAATTTTCGACCGCCAGTACAAGCGTCGTCCGCAAGTGCTGTCCGGCTCGACATACAAGTACAACACCCCGCTGGGTGTAGCATATATTACGATCAACGATCTGGACGGCATTCCGTCCGAAATCTTCTTGAACGTGGGCAAGGCCGGCTCCGACGTGTTCGCTATGTCCGAGGCGCTCGGACGGGTGTGCTCCCTGTTCCTGCGCTATGGCGACCATGGCCAGAAGGAACGGTTGCTTATCAAGCACTTGAAGGGTATCGGCGGCTCCGGCGCGATCGGCTTCGGCCCGAACCGCGTGGAATCGATCGCCGACGCGCTTGCCAAGTCGCTGGAAATTCACTTGGAGCGCCTGGAAGCAGGCAGCGCCTCCTCCGGCTATGCGCATTACGAAGGAAATGCGGATCACGGAACGCCCGCCCCGGCGGCAGAAGCGCCGGAGCATACTGGCGATGCGACCATTCGCCAATCGCTGGACCTGTGTCCTTCCTGCGGCGGCGCCTCGCTCATTAACAGCGAAGGCTGCAAAAACTGCACCAACTGCGGATACAGCAAATGTAGTTGAGGAAGGTTTGTTGAGATGCAGGGTTAGACAGATACCATAAACTGAACTTTGGTTAACTGGTCAGGCGACTTTTCTGTTGCTTGACCAGTTTTTTATTAAGGGTGATTTCGCATGACAAGCATGCAGAATCGGTCGAAAAAATCCGGATGAATCAAATAGGAAGATTTCTTAATAAGGGAATTAGAGAAAAGAGAGCCTCGAAAATCTAGGCTATTCAGCGATCTTTCATTACGAATGGCTGGGGAAATGAGCAGGCCTTATATATTCAAGAGTGGTTGCGCGAATGCGTGGATCAATTCCGTCTGCCGCACATCTATTGGTCTGTTGAAGACCCACTGTATACGGATTCCATAGTTATGGCCATCATCGAGACGTCGAAGCCGGACTTTATTTTTACGATCTGCAAGTCGATGGTGGAATATTATCGATCATTCGGTTTCCCATGCGCTCATCTGGATTGGGGAATCAATCTATAGCTCGAATTGAAATGACAGGAACGGGAAAGTAAGCTATAGTAGTTTATAGTTCTAGAATTGAATAGCGTTGGAACAGGTGCCGAGCATGATTCGATCATCGAGTTGTGCTTGGATAATAGGGAAGTGGGTGCAATTCCCACGCGGTCCCGCCACTGTAAAAGAGGAGTTCTTGCCATATGCCACTGGGAAACTGGGAAGGCGGCAAGAATGATGATGCTTGAGCCAGAAGACCTGCCTGTTGCCTACACCAAGTAACTCTACGGACGATGGAGAGGTGAATGAATGGAAAATGCGAGATTTCGGATTTCATATTTTTCTCATGCCTCTTAACTTATGTTAAGAGGTGTTTTTATTTTGCACGTAAGATTTGTGAATTTTCATCATTCAGGAGGACAAAAAAACAATGTCAAACGATTTCAAAGCATTTTATAGAATAGGGTCCATAGTTTTAATTTTAGCGTTAATCATGAATATGTTTTATGGCTTGGCCAGCTATGCGGATGAGGGCGGATACGAGGCTGGCGGAAATCCTGTCCATGCAGCTGAACAGCTCGATTCAGAGTCTTTCAGTCAAGATGAGGCAGCCACTGTAGCTGAACAAGTTTATGGGGAGGACCCCGGACATCTCGATGAATTCGATCTGTTCACGGCAGAGGCTCTGGAGATTGAGCAAGCCGGAACGGTCTATGTGACGATTGAGAATGGCACATATTTGGTCGCAGACGGCGCGCCATGGGAAGGGACCTTGCTGGACCAGTATCCGGTGGACATTCATGCCGGCGCTACTATGATGGATGCTGTGGAAACAGCATTGGCTGAAAACAACATCGCCGCCGAAGGAGTAGCTGCCGGCTATATATCAAACATTCATGGTTTGGCGGCATTCGACGGAGGCCCTATGTCCGGTTGGATGGGCACGCTGAATGACTGGTTTACGAATGCGGGCTTCAGTGCCACGAGCATTGAAGATGGCGATATCATCAGCATCCTATATACAACTAACGGCTATGGGGAGGACCTTGGCGGCTCCTTTTATAACCAGGACACTTCGTTAAAATCGCTGTTCTTTGATTCGGGCGAGCTTTCCCCGCAATTTTCCGGAGAACAATCAACTTATACGCTACATATCCATGAGGGGATCACTGAAATTGTGGTAACCCCAACAGCAGCCAATAAGAACTATCAAGTTAGAGTCTATTTGGATGCCTATGATGCTTCGTCATCCGGCTATAAGCGGACCGAAGCGATTCCTGTTGCAGAAGGCAGCCAAATTATCATTGGTGTGGGCGATCCGCTGTGGCCGAGCATGAACAGTTCTTCGGGGGCAACTCTTTACACGGTTGCGATAAGCTATCCCGAGGAGGAAGGCGACCCGCAAGCGGCTGCACCGAAAGAACAACTGAACAAAAATCTGGCTTACCTTGTCCAAACAGTCCGTAACCCTACCTTTGGCACAGGAGGGGGCGAATGGTCGATTCTCTCATTGGCCAGGGCGAATTATCCCGTGCCGGAAGGATATTATGACCTTTATTATGAGAACGTGGAGAAAGCCGTCAAGCAATTGATGGTCAATCCGAGTCACCCGGGCAAGCTCGACCGCAACAAAGGGTCAGAGCATTCGAGATTAATGCTGGGGCTTGTGGCGATCGGGAAAGATGTCAGCAATGTTGCCGGGTATGATATTAAAGAAGCGCTGGCCGATTACCAATTTGTGATCAGGCAAGGCATCAACGGGCCAATCTTCGCGCTGATCGCCCTGGATTCCCAAAACTTTGACGTGCCTGTGCTGGAAGGCGTAGCCGAGCAAACGACTAGGGAGAAGCTCATTCAATATATTCTGGATCGGGAAGTCAACAAAGGCGGAGCGAATGCCGGCGGATGGGCGCTGTGGGGATCGGTTCCGGACCCGGACATCACGTCCATGGCCATCCAGGGGCTGACTCCCTACTATGAAACAGATGGCGAAGTCAGAGCAGCCATTGACCGGGCGGTTGCCTGGTTGTCAAGCGCACAGCTGGAAGACGGCGGATATGGGGCTTGGGGATCGCAGAGCAGCGAAAGTGTGGCTCAGGTCATTGTTGCCTTGACTGGATTGAAGATAGACCCGCACAAGGATCCAAGGTTTAGGAAGAATGGCCGATCTGCTCTAGACGCGCTGATGGAGTTTGCCGTGCCGGAAGGCGGCTTCAAGCACGTGAAATCAGGCTCCGTAGATGGCATGGCTACCGACCAGGGGACTTATGCGCTTGTTGCTTATGATCGATTTGTCGAAGGGAAGAACCGCCTTTACGACATGACCGATGTCCCATCAGAACCGGAGGAAAAAGATGAAACGGCTCCGACGATTTTGATCCATGGAATAGAAGATGGGCAGGTATTTAGCCGCAATGAAGTGCTGTTCACGGTGAGCGTTACGGATAATGTGGATCCTGTCATCCAACCTACCGTTATGCTCAACGGCGAGATCTTGACAGGAACAGACGGCTCGTATTACGCAGTTCTACTTGTCGGCACCAACACGATTCGAGTGGAAGCAACCGACGCGGCCGGCAACAAATCCGATGTGACATATACGTTAATCTACCATGTGCAGGTTGGACAACCGGAAGAGCTTCCGCTGCCGGCAGGGGACAAGCCGGTGCTTGAAGTACCGGCGGACAGCCGGGATGTGAACATCCCGGTTGCAGCGGGGGACAGCGGCAAGGACATCACTATAAAAATACCTGCAGCGCATCGTTCCAAGGTCACCGTTGATCTGCCGAAAAACAGCAGCTTGCCCGGAATAAAGGTCGAGAAAGGGGACGTCGCTGCCGAAATTCCGAAAGGGGCCGCCATTACAAGCGGCGATCCTGCTGCACTTGAATTATTAACGTTCAAACATGCCAATGCCGCAGTGACAGACAAGCTGAGTCAATCGCTGCCCTCTGACCAAAAGCTTGATGAGATTGTACAAATCATATCTCTGGGCGGCGACGAAAGAATCCAGTTTGACCGTTATGTCACCATTACTTTCCTTGGTGCAAAAGGCAAGTCGGCGGCTTATATGGAGAATGGGACGCTTAGACTAATTGAGAAGTTCGCAAGCGACGCCGACGGGGAGAGGAGCGGCAAGGCCGAATATGCCTACGACAGCGGAAACCATTTAATCGTAAAAACCAAGCATTTCACCGACTTTATCGTCTATTCGGCTAGCGCGCAAAGCCCATCTGGCGGTGGACCCGACGACGGTTCTGGCGACGATCCCGATGATGGTTCTGCTGGCGGTCCCGGCGGTGGTACGGGTGGCGGAGTCATTCCACCGAGCCAAGCCTACGTTACCCTGTCCATCGACAAGTTGACTATTCAAAAGGGTTATGTGTTAAATCCGACACGAGTCGAATTCCATATCGGTGAAAGTGTGTGGGATGTACTAAAAAGAGAAATGGATCGTCGCGGCATTGCCTATGAATTTGAGTATTTTGCTCAATATGACAGCGTGTATGTCCAATCTATTGAGGGTGACGGCGAGTTTGACCACGGCAGCGAAAGCGGCTGGATGTATAATGTCAACGGTGTCTATCCAAGTTACGGAGCAAGCAAATATAAATTAAAAGATGGGGATGTAGTACAGTGGCGTTATACAACTAATCTTGGAGAAGATCTGGGAGAAGACAATAGCAAGTGGGAGGAACCCAAAAATCCCGGGTTTCCTGGCATGTATGGCGGAGCGGCAGCAGGAGGCCAGCATCCGGTCATCGAAGTGCCGGAGAATATAAGCGAAGATTATGTAGTAAGCCTCACCAACAACTTGAAGAGTGCCGACTCTATCACCATTAAGCTGCCTAAGCAGAGATCTGCCAAGGTTCTCCTGGATTTGGAAGTGCTGAAGGATAGCCTTCCCAACTTGAAGGTGCAGGAAGAAAGCAAGTTGCTCGTGATCGATAAAGGGACCAAGCTTGCTTCCGAAAGCGCGAAGATAGAAGTATTTACACAATTGGATCAGCAGGATGAAGCGTTGACAAGCGCAGTGAACGCCATTGTGTCTGAACAGAAGGGTCGGTTCGTGGACGCCTTTGTCATGGGGAATTCGGAGGAAGCTGTCTTCTTCGACAACCTGATTACCCTTACGCTGAACGGGAAAGCAGGACTTCAAGCAGGCTACCTGGAGAATCATGTGTTTGTCCCGATTCCTCTGTACAGCAGCGAGGACAGGGGAAGACAGGCAACCCGGGATCGCGAGAAGCAAGTGTTCGCCTATGTCTCTGGCAATGACCTGATTCTCAGAACCAATTTCCTTACAACCTTTGTCCTGTATGCGACTGATGCGAGCGATTCCGGAAACATACAGCTGGAAGATGTATATGAGGATGCAGGCCTCATTTCCGCATGGGCGTACGAAGCGGTGAAAGAAGCGACGCAGTTGCGGTTCGTCGAAGGCTCGAACAGCAAAATCAATCCGAAGGCGAATGTCACCAGAGCGGAATTTACGAAAATGCTGGTATCGGTATTTGGTTACGAGCTGGACGGAGACCAGACTGTTTCATTTGCGGATGTTCAAGAGAACGACTGGTTCTACCCATATATTCAAGCGGCTTACAGAGAAGGGTTGGCGTCAGGGTACGATCAAGCGTTTTACCCCCACCGGGAAATCAGCCGCGAAGAAATGGCTGCCATGATTCAACGGGCCTTAAAGCTTGAATCGGGCGGGGGGCAAGAGGAAATTGCCGACTTGCATGAGGTTTCATCATGGGCTCAATCTGTCGTGCAGACCGTGGTCGAGGCGGAAATGATGCGGGTCGATGCCGATCGGAAGTTCACCCCTAAAGTGAAGGCTACCAGAGAAATGGCGATTGTCGTGGCCTTGAGAGCCTATCACTATGAGGGCGGGCAGAGAACGAGTCAGGAGAAGCCTCGCGACGACGGTAAGAATGAAGCTGCAGGGACGAAAAGCGGAATCCAGGAAGCGGTCCAACAGCAAATTGAGAAAACGGCTGCTTTCATGCAGGAAACTATACCAGCACCAGGGGTAGGCAGCATTGGTGGAGAATGGACGGTACTGGGATTGGCCCGATCCGGAGAACCGATTCCATCCGAATATTACGAACGCTACTACTCCAACGTGGAGCTGACCTTGACGGAAAAATCGGGGCAGCTTCATCGTGTGAAATACACGGAGTATGACAGAGTGATTTTGGCCTTAACCGCATTAGGGAAAGATATTACGAACGTAGCCGGTTATGATTTGCGAGAACCTCTGGCTGATTTCAACACGTTGACGATTCAGGGAATTAACGGCCCTATCTTTGCTCTGCTTGCATTGGACAGCCGGAATTATGAAATCCCTGAGGTCGAAGGCGTAGCGGTACAAACAACGAGAGAGCGTCTGATTGCGTTTATATTGGCAAGGGAAATAACTGGCGGCGGCTGGGCGTTAGGACAAAATCCGGAGGAAGCGGATGCGGATATAACGGCGATGGCCATTCAGGCACTGACGCCATATTATCCAACGAACCAAGACGTGAAAGCAGCTGTAGACCGCGGACTCCAGTGGTTGTCGAAGACGCAGCATGGCGACGGGGCATATGCAAGCTGGGGTTCCGTCAATTCGGAGAGCACGGCGCAAGTGATTGTGGCCCTTACGGGGCTGAACATTGATCCTCATACGGATGCAAGATTTGTGAAAAATGGCCGCTCGGCAATCGATGCTCTGATGAGTTTCGCTGTAGACAGCGGAGGGTTCTATCATGTTAAGCCGGGCGAAATAGGGAATGGCGGCGCAGAGCCGGGCGTAGTCGATCCGATGGCTACGGATCAAGCCATGTATGCGCTTGTAGCTTATAACCGATTCGTTCAGGGTGAGAATCGTCTCTATGAGATGACGGACGTGGAATAAAATACATGCTGGAGAAGGGTGAAGGGCTTCACCCTTCTTTCAAATGATGGCGGTGATGAACAGCGTGAAATACAAGAAAATCCTGTATGGGTGTATACTTCTGAGCGTTCTGACCATTTCTTTTTTTCTAAGCGGGACTGACGATGTCGTACCGCTGGAATCCGAAAATTCCGTGCTTGAATCGGGCGTCGCGCCACAGGACGAAACGGCTGGACATCAGGAGCAGCCGCTGGATTTGTCCCCTCGCGGCAGCGAGCCTGAACAGGAAGTCGAGGAAATCGAGGGAGCCAAGCAAGGGGACAGCACGTCAAGCGAGCAGATTGCGCCGGAAGATGCGGCTGTCCATGAAGCGGGCAGGCAGGCTGATGAGGTCCATGCTTCTGAACCTGTGCAATCGACGGCAGCGATGGCGGAGAAGGACGACCAACAGGGAGAGCGCGAGAAGGCTGATCCAGCAGACCAGGACACCCACGGCGGCAAGGACAAATACCTTACCGATCCCGTTCCCGAAGGCAGGCCCAAACCAGTCGAGTGGCAAGAAGCCGAGATTAATGAGGAGAAGACATTAACGGCTACACTGTCCGTGACGTGTAAAACGATCTTGAATAATCTGCATTTGTTCAATGAGGACAAGCTCGAAGTGCTGCCGGAAGACGGTGTCATCTATGAGGCCCGGACCGTGACCTTCTATGAGGGCGAATCCGTATTCGATGTGTTGCAAAGAGAAATGAAAGAAAACAAGATTCATATGGAATTCACGATGACGCCAGTTTACAACAGCCACTATATTGAAGGGATCCAGAACATATACGAATTCGACTGCGGCGAATTGAGCGGCTGGATGTACAAAGTAAATGATTGGTTCCCGAACTATGGAGCAAGCCGCTATCAGCTGCAGGACGGCGATGTGATTGAGTGGATCTATACCTGTGATTTGGGAAGAGATATAGGCAACGAATGGCCAGGTTCCCGGGATGGTGAGTCCTGATGCCCGACAGCTTTGCCCGTCTTCATCCGATCGTAACGATGTATTTTTTCGCGGCGGTTATCCTGTTCGGCATGTTCTTCATGCACCCTGTCTTCCAGGGCATCGCTCTTCTGAGCGCTTTTGCGTATTCCACGATGATCAAAGGCAAGAGAGGGTTCAAATTCAACGTCTTTTATTTGCTGCCGCTGCTGCTGTTTATGGCTGTTTTGAACCCTGCGTTCAACCATCAAGGCGTGACCATATTGTTTTATCTGCAGTCCGGGAATCCCGTCACGCTGGAGTCCATCCTGTATGGCGCTGCGGCTGCAGTCATGTTTGTAACGGTCATTCTCTGGTTCTCCTGCTATAACGCTGTGATGACGTCAGACAAGTTCATTTATTTATTCGGCAGGGCGATGCCGGCATTATCCCTGATTTTGTCTATGGTTCTTCGCTTTGTTCCGAGGTATATCGAGCAAATCAAGGCAATCGCCAACGTCCAAAAGTCTATAGGGAGAGACGCAAGTCAGGGCCATATCGCGAGACGAGCAAGGAATGGCCTGAAGATTTTATCGATTATGACGACATGGGCATTGGAAAATGCGGTTGAAACGGCCGATTCTATGAAATCAAGAGGATACGGATTGCCTGGAAGAACCAGCTACTCTCTTTATCGTTTTGACAAGAGGGACAAAGCGGTACTGACTGTCCTGATCGCGATGAGTCTTGTCGTGATGGTCGGCGCTGTAAGGGGCGAGAACACGATAAGATTTTTCCCGTCGATTAAGCATGCAGAAGTCACGGTTGTTAGTGTTGTCGTCTATGCTGCCTACTTGACTCTTTGCATGACCCCAGTACTATTGAACATCCGGGAGGCAATGAAATGGAAGCGTATCGAATCGAGAATGTAAGCTTCAGTTACCCCGAAATGAACAGGAAGGCGCTGCATGCTGTCAGCTTCGCTATTCGACGCGGGGATTTCGTCACGATATGCGGCCGATCCGGCTCGGGGAAGAGCACGCTGCTCAGGCACTTGAAGACCGTGCACACGCCTTTTGGACAGCGGGAAGGGGACATTTATTTCTTCCGGGAGCGGTTGGATCAGATCGATCACCGCAGGCAGGCTTCTGAAATCGGGTTTGTCTTTCAAAGTCCGGACAATCAACTGGTTACGGACAAGGTTTGGCATGAACTCGCTTTCGGCCTGGAAAGTCTCGGCCTCGACCAGAGCACGATCCGGCTGCGGGTGGCGGAAATGGCAAGCTTTTTCGGCATTCAATCGTGGTTTTACAAAAAAACATCAGAGCTTTCAGGCGGACAGAAGCAAATTCTGAATTTGGCGTCGATTATGGCGATGCAGCCATCGGTATTGATTCTGGATGAGCCTACCTCTCAATTGGATCCTATAGCGGCCAACGAATTTCTGGATATGTTGAGGAAGATCAACCGGGAACTCGGCATGACGATCGTGATGACGGAGCATCGCTTGGAGGAAGTCGTTCCGATTTCTGATTGTCTCGTCGTCATGGACAACGGCCGAATGATTGCCAGCGGCCCGCCAAGAGCCGTTGGGGAGAAGCTGCACCAATTGGGTCATCCTATGTTCGCTGCCATGCCCGCTGCCATGCAAATCGGAACAGGCGCAGAGAGCACCAGCGCGCTGCCGGTTACCATTAGCGAAGCCAGGGATTGGCTGGATCGGCAGGTGGCGGGTAAAGAGGGCAGACGAGTGCCGGCAGTGACACAGAACGTCCCCCCGAACGGGAACATCATCGTCAAGCTTGAAGATGTATGGTTTCGCTATGAGAAGCGATCCGTTGATATCATCAAGGACTTGTCGCTGGAAGTAAGAGAAGGGGAGTTTTACTGCATCGTAGGGGGGAACGGCACGGGAAAAACAACGGCACTGTCGCTGATTAGCGGGATTCATGTCCCATACAGGGGAAAGATATTCGTAAATGGCAAGGACATCGCAAGGGCAACGAAAAAAGCCCGGAGCTCCGATACGATAGCGGCGCTTCCGCAAAATCCCAAGCATATGTTCGTTGAAAAAACGTTGGAGCTGGAATTGAATGAGATGTTGTCGGACAGGAAGCTGAGCGAAGAAGAAAAAAAGGAGAAAATCGACGAGGCCGTAAGGCTAACCGAGCTGGAGCACATGCTCTCCATGCATCCTTATGATTTGAGCGGCGGGGAGCAGCAGCGGGCAGCGCTGGCCAAAATATTGCTGTTGGAGCCGAAGATCATGCTGCTGGACGAACCGACCAAAGGGCTGGACGCCTTCTTCAAAGCCAGGTTTGCCGATATCGTAAAAAGACTGCAGAAGAAAGGTGTGACGCTGATCATGGTTTCCCACGACATCGAGTTCTGTGCGAGATATGCGGATGTGTGCGCCTTGTTTTTCGATGGAAGTATTGTGACGGTGAATCCAACAAGAACGTTCTTTTCGGGCAACAGCTTTTATACGACCTCTGCGAATCGGATCGCCCGGCATATATGCCCAGATGCGGTTACTGTAGAGGATGTGGTAGCGTTATGTCGGCGGAACGCTTAAATCGGATGGGCATGAATCGGAGAACGTTGGCTTCCGCAGCAATTTTGTTCCTTCTGATACCGGCGACGATCTGGTTCGGCATGACGGTGCTGAACGATAGGAAGTACTACTTCATCAGTCTGTTAATCATCGCCTACGCGCTGATTCCGTTTGCCCTGATTTTTGAACATCGAAAGCCTCAAGCCAGAGAACTTGTCCTTATTGCTGTACTTGCGGCAATCGGGGTGGCGGGAAGGGCAGCCTTTTTTATGCTGCCGCAGTTTAAGCCTGTGGTTGCTGTCGTCATCCTGTCCGGTGTTTGTCTAGGAGCAGAAGCGGGATTTCTCGTAGGGACGATTATCGGCTTTGTGTCCAATTTTTTCTTCGGGCAAGGCCCCTGGACGCCATGGCAGATGTTTGGCTTCGGCCTGATCGGATATGTATCGGGTTTTCTGGCGCAAAGGGGAGTTCTAAAAAAGACAAAGCTGGCCTTATGTCTGTTTGGCGGCTTTGCGACATTTTTTATTTACGGCGGATTGATCAACTTGGGGAGCTTGCTCATGTTTACGGCCGAATTCTCATGGGCGGCCCTTGGCGCCACATACCTGTCCGGGTTTTGGTTTGATCTGATTCACACGATCGCAACGGTTACGTTCCTATTCCTTCTCTCCGAACCGTTAATCGGGAAGATTGAGAGAGTGAAAAGAAAATACGGCTTACTGGACCCTGCATCCAAACCATAGCGGCATATTGCTCCTTGCATGGGGGATGTGCCGCTGTCCCCTTCCCCCATCAGCGGTATGTGGACGTCTGTCGCGCAGCCCTCTCTCCCTTTGAATCCCCAATGACCTAAGCTTTTTACAGTGCAAACTTAAATTTCTTCAGGTGAAATCGCCAGGGATGCTTTGATAAAATAAACATGTAATCGCTTTCAAAAAAAATGGAAAGGAGGTGTGAATAGGCCTGGGCTCTGCTGCGGGCTTCGATGCATCCTGGTAAACGGCTTGCAATTTCTATTCTAAAGGAGGAAAGGTTAATGAAACAGAAAAGAATGAGGTTTTTCCTGGCAACCCTGCTTTGTATCGCACTTGCATTCCCGGCAGCTAGCGCGCATGCGCAGACGATCACAAGCAATTCTATTGGCACGCATGGCGGCTACGATTATGAATACTGGAAGGACAGCGGCAACGGAACGATGGTTCTCGGTGATGGCGGCACGTTCAGTGCTGAGTGGAGCAATATCAACAATATCTTGTTCCGCAAAGGCAAAAAGTTCGACGAGACACAGACACATCAGCAACTCGGAAATATTTCCATCACCTATGGAGCCAACTACCAGCCTAACGGCAATTCGTATTTGTGTGTTTATGGCTGGACGGTTGACCCGCTCGTAGAATTTTACATCGTCGATAGCTGGGGCAACTGGCGTCCGCCTGGCGCAACGTCCAAGGGCACCATTACGGTAGATGGCGGCACTTACGACATCTACGAGACCACTCGGACCAACCAGCCTTCGATTAAAGGAACTGCCACGTTCAAGCAGTATTGGAGCGTGCGGACATCGAAGCGGACAAGCGGAACAATCTCTGTCAGCCAACACTTTAACGCGTGGGAAAGCCGCGGCATGCCGATGGGCAAAATGTACGAAGTCGCGCTGACCGTAGAGGGCTACCAAAGCAGCGGCAGTGCGAATGTATACAGCAACACCCTGACGATTGGCGGTTCTAACCCGAATCCGAATCCAAATCCGAATCCGAACCCGAACCCGAATCCTGGAAGAACAAGGGTGGAAGCCGAAAGCATGACCAAAAGCGGCCAATACACCGGCAATATCAGCTCGCCGTTTAACGGAGTCGCGCTATATGCCAATAATGACAAGGTCAGCTTCACGCATAATTTCTCGAGCGGCACTAGCAATTTCTCACTCCGCGGCGCCTCGAATAACAACAATATGGCGAGAGTCGATTTGAGAATCGGCGGCCAGTATAAGGGCACGTTCTATTATGGCGGAAGCCATCCTGCGGTCTATACGATCAACAATGTGAGCCATGGAACCGGCAACCAGCTGGTCGAGCTCATTGTAACAGCCGATAATAACACATGGGATGCCTTCCTTGACTATTTGGAAATTCATTAAATAAACAAGAAGGCTTGAATCTGCCTTCCATGTGATAGCTGCCAATGTTTAGCGAGAGGGAGCGGTCTCATAAGTCACCTTGACTTGTGGGACAGCTCCCAGTTTTTTTGGGGGGACTAGTTCTGGGCTAATCTTGGTGTCTTATCCAGTCTTCTTCCGTCAAATCCGCTACCACGCTCATGGCCGCCTTGCTTCCGGAGGCAGCGGCGAGGATTAACTGGGAAGGCATCACGTAAGCGGAATCGCCGGCAGCGTAGACGCCTGGCACGGTAGTTTTGCCCATCGCATCTGTATGAATGCCGCCATTTTCTTGCACGCGATAACCCAAAGCATCCTCAAACCTGGCATGAGGCATGAAGGTGGGAGCAACAAACCCGCCGCTGCGCTCCACATGCGTTCCATCGATGAAATGCACTCGCTCCAGCAAGCCGTTCTGCCCGGTTAAGGAGGCAATTGGCGTGTCGATGACGCGAATGCCCTTGTCGGCCAGCTGCTGACGCTGTTCAGCAGTAAGATTCTCTGCATGGCCATGGGTGCAGACGACGATATCCCGGCTCCAACGGTAAAGCACCTTCGCCCCGTGAAACACACTTGGCTGCTCAGAGATGACGACAAGCGGCTGATCGCGCAGCTCCCAACCGTCGCAAAAAGGGCAATTGAACAGGCTTCTTCCATAGAAATCGCGTAGCCCCCCGATCTGAGGGAACACTTCCTTCAAGCCGACAGCGATAAGGATCTTGCGCGCTTGCAAGCGCTCATCCGACGAAGTATGAAGGGCGAAGCCTTGATCCGTCCTGTGAATGCTGATGACTTCAGCCTGCAGATGCTCAACTGAAGGGTAACGCAGTACCTCTTCATAACCAATCTGGCGAAATGCCGTCGGCTCGATCCCGTCTCGCGTAATGAAACCGTGTGAGGCGTGCGTGACGCCGTTCCTTGGCTGATTATTGTCAAGCAGCGCGATCCTTAATCTTGCGCGGCCCAGCACCAAAGCTGCGTTTAGTCCTGCGGGTCCTCCTCCGACAATGGCGCAATCATATTGCATGAGCTTTTTCATTCCTTTCAATTGATTGATATTACAGATACTTAATATCTATGATAAGCCGCCAAAAAAGATGCACACCCTCTTTGTTGATTTACCGGGGCCATGCATCGGCAAGCTCAATCATCTTCGTTTCTTTTAATTTCTGCTCCATCGCATTCTCGGCTGCCAGCATCACACGGTGGATGGCGCAACGAGAATCTTGGCTGCCGCAGCAGTCGAACAGTGAAGCTGTGCCTTCCACGGCATGAATGATATCGAGAAAGGAAATATCCTCTCTCCGGCCCTTCAGCTGGTATCCGCCGCCTGCGCCCGATACCGATTCGATCAGCCCTGCCTTCACCAGCTTGGTGAGAATCTTAGACAGGTATGTGGGAGACACGCCCTGCTTGTCGGCCAGCTGCTGCACGCCCACCGGTTTGTCCGGCGCGATAGCAACCAGATGCAGCATAGTATGGAGAGCGTAGTTCGTCGCTTTTGAGTATTTCATATTCTCCTCCCCAATCGCAGACTTCATATATCTACAATAGTTGTAATTAGGGCGGGCTGTCAAGTGTTTTCTCGATCGATGATTGCATGTGCGGGGGTAGAGGGGATGGGGAAATACGGAACCTGCGTGAAAGGGATGGTTATGATCGATTACTGGTAGTCCTACCCTTAATTATTGGTAGCTGATTCCCTT
Organism: Xylanibacillus composti; assembly: GCF_018403685.1. Taxonomy (NCBI): domain Bacteria; kingdom Bacillati; phylum Bacillota; class Bacilli; order Caryophanales; family Paenibacillaceae; genus Xylanibacillus; species Xylanibacillus composti. The sequence continues at coordinate 64,013 of NZ_BOVK01000051.1, read as the reverse complement.
CTTTTGCGTGTGTATCCCTGAATCTCGGCAATTAATTACCTTTTTACTATTAAGAATGAAGCTGCCTTCTACTATTAATGGTAATCGGGTAATAAAGGTGTGCATTCAACTCGAAACGGGGTGGAAATAATGAAGTTGCTGCCATTAATAAATAGTAGTAGGTAATAAACGAGCGAATTTACCTCCGCGCAATTACGTAGATAACCTTACGTTTCCTCTCGTGGCGACCTTCGATGTACCTCGTTCGGAAATGCGGATATTTCACTTGTTGGTTACGGGTATTCAGGTTATATTAAAGACATCTCGAAAGGAAAGGGGATTGCTGTATGCGTAACAAGAGAACGGCATCGATTGCAGCTCAGCTTGCAGGTAGCGGGGAGGGTTGTGCTGCGTAATTGATCCATTCCGCATAATCCTCCCAAAGGTTTGCAAGTTATAAACTTTTGGAGGGCTGCGAAGATGACAAATCATTATTGGTTGAAAAATATAGGGCTAACGGATGCATTCCTGCGGGAGTCCACACGATATTCAGAGCTTACGGTGGGCCGTGTTGCCTCTCAGTCGAAAGGATTGTATAAGGTCATCACCGAACAGGGAGAATGGGTAGCCGAAATCGCAGGCAAGCTTCGCTATGCGGCCAGTTCCGTCGCCGAATACCCTGTCGTGGGTGACTTTGTCATGGTGGATCGGCCGAACCATGCCGCAGACACGGCAATCATTCACCATGTGCTGACGAGAAGAACCGTTCTCGAACGGAAGGCGGCTGGCACTTCCCAAGACGTGCAAATCGTCGCCTCCAATATGGATATCGTTTTTATTTGCATGGCGCTGAATCAGGATTTCAACCTGCGCAGGCTGGAACGATACTTGGCCATAGCCTGGAACAGCGGCGCAACGCCTGTCGTTGTCTTGACGAAATCGGATTTGTGCGTGGATCTTCAGACGAAGCTGGATGCGGCAGCGGCTGTTGCGTTAGGGGTCGATCTGGTCGTGGCCTCCAGCTTGTATGAGGACGGCATTCAGGCAGTCCAAGGCTATATGGGCTCCGGTATAACATGTGTATTTATCGGTTCATCCGGCGTCGGCAAGTCGACCTTGATCAACCGCCTTATGGGTGCGTCAGTCATGGAGACGAACGCGACCCGCAAGGATGACAAGGGCAGGCATACGACCACAAGGCGGGAGATGCTGCAGCTACCTGGCGGGGGCGTGATTGTCGATACGCCCGGCATGCGAGAGCTGGGCCTTGAAGGCGCTGAACTGTCCAGAAGCTTCGCCGATATCGACAGCTTGGCTGCTGCATGCAAGTTCGCGGATTGCCGGCATGAGAACGAGCCGAAGTGTGCGGTGCGCGAAGCGGTCCAAGCTGGCTTGCTGACGGAAGAGCGCTTGGCGAACTACTGGAAGTTGAAGCGGGAAGCGAAGTACGAGGGCATGAACGCCAGGCAGATTGAATCGGCAAAGCTGGATGCGATGTTTGGCGGTGTTGGCGGCATGAAGCAGGCAAGGAAGTTCATGAAGGCGAAGCAGGACAGGAAGAATCGGTAGGAAGACAAGCTTGCTGTCAGGCGGAATGTTGGTACGGATGGAACGAGGGTCGGACCCATCTTCATATTGGGTCTGGCCTTTTTTGCGCAGAAGGGATCGTGATTGAGCTTGCTGTGTGACGCATAAGGAGCGCGAGAAGGGACAACGAATATTTATGTTGCTCCTTACACAAATTTATAGCAGCAACTTCCCTTCTTCCGGCCAGTCATAAGCGAAATCAAGCGGTTTATTTCTGTATTACCATTAAGTATGAAACTGACCTCCACTATTAACGGAAATTCGGTAATAAATAAGCGAATACCACCCGAAGTGCGCAGAAACAATGAACTTGCTGCCATAAATGAACGGTAGTCGGTAATACATAAGCATATTCACGCACTGAAGCGGCGTCCTCCCACACTTTTACGCTATAGACGCACGTTCAGATCGGGAACACATGTTACGCGGACGATGAGTTCGGGTTGCCCTTTCTCCATCCACCGCTTCTGTTCAGGGCAGCGGCAATTTGTATATAATGATCATAACGAATGCTCGCTATTCCCCGGACAGATACGGCTATGGAACCCGTGTGCCAAAGAGGAGACCGCGCTGGGAACGAACGAATGAACAGTCATTCACGGCATGGAATCGGGAATATTTTTGCGGGGCAATCCGCCGAGCATGTCCCGGATAACAGGCAATTTCATCTGAAATCCAAAGTTACCATTTATAAATCACGCAAACAAGGTTAAAATGGTAGGGATGAAGACGGTACGTAAGTGAGCGCAAAAGGCAAACCTCCTCAACCTCCCCCCGGAACGGTGGCAACCATGCGGCAGCTGTCCGTCATTAACTTATCTGATACTGGTATGATCATAAAAGGAGACCTATGAACAATCAAGCTACTGAATCAACCAAAACGAAGAAGACGAAGAGGAATTATTACCGCAAGCCGGCAGTCAAAATTTTCGCATTAGGCGGATTAGAGGAAATAGGAAAAAACATGTACGCCATTCAGTATGGCAAGGAATTGATCCTCATCGACGCAGGCATCAAGTTTCCCGATGCGGATATGCCGGGAGTTGATTCCATCATCCCGAACATTCAGTATTTGAAGGAAAACAAGCATATGCTCAAGGGCATCTTCCTTACACATGGGCATGAGGACCATATAGGCGGCTTGCCTTTCGTGCTGCGTGAGTTGTCTGCTCCTGTCTACGGTGCGGGGCTGACAATTGGCTTTGTGCGTACAAAGCTGGAGGAGCACGGCTTGCTCGGCAGCAGCGAGCTTCATGTGATCAATGAAGAAAGCGTTATCCGCTTCCGGCAGCTCAAGGTGCGGTTCTTCCGCACCCATCACAGCATTCCGGACTCTCTGGCGGTTGTTATTGAGACCCCGCACGGTACTATTGTGCACACCGGGGATTTCAAGTTCGACTTTACCCCGACCGAGCAGGCAACCGACTGGGGGCAGATGGCGAAGATCGGGCGTTCCGGCGTGCTGGCGCTCTTGGCAGACAGCACCAATAGCGAGAAGCCCGGATTCACGCCGTCGGAGAAGGCAGTCGGACGGGCTATACGCGAAACATTCCGGAAATGTGACGGACGCATCTTGTTTGCCACCTTTGCGTCCAACGTTCACCGGCTACAGCAAGTTGTAGAAGCGGCTGAGGAGTGCGGCAGGCGCATTGCGGTGATCGGACGAAGCATGGAACGGGCATTCAAGATCGGACAGGAATTGAACTATATCCGGCCGTCCAAGCATCAATTGATCGATGTCCGTCAGCTCGATCGGTACCCGGATCATGAGGTGGTAATCGTGTGCACGGGCAGTCAAGGGGAGACCAATGCGGCCTTGACACGCATCGCCACCGGCGCGCATAAGCACGTGTCCTTGTATGAAGGCGATACAGTAATCTTTTCCTCGTCCCCCATTCCGGGGAACACGCAAAATGTGTACCGCAGCATTGATTTGCTGCTCCGTGCTGGCGCGGAGGTAGTGCACGGTTCGATCTTCGATATCCATGCCTCCGGCCATGGCTGCGAAGAGGATTTGAAGCTGATGCTCCGGTTTATGCAGCCGAAGTTCTTCATCCCGATTCATGGGGAATACCGGATGCTGCGCAAGCATGCCGAGATAGCCGAGCAGACGGGCACGGAGAGGGATAACATCTTCCTGCTGCGCAACGGCCAGCCCCTGCATGTGACCCGGCATAAGGCTAGAGTCGGCAAGGACCTGCCTGCCGGGCAAGTGCTGGTGAAAGGGTCAACCACGAACCCGTGGGAAGAAACAATCATGGAAGAACGGCGGGCATTGGGCACGAATGGCGTATTGATCGTCGTACTGACTATTGATCCGAAGCAGAACAAGATGATAGGCCGACCGGAACTGATCACGCGCGGCTTTGTCTATGTGCGGGAATCGGCTGAAATTATATCGGCCGGTACGAAAGTGGTCAGGACAACCGTCCGTCTGCTGCAAAGAAGAAAAAAATTTATCGCGCAGCAATGGGAACAGAAAATCATCGAACGGTTGACCGAGTACTGCGAAACGACAATGGATCGAACCCCTGTCGTGATGCCGATCTTCTCTTATGTAGAGCAGCCGGCTGCGGCTGGGGATCAAGAGTAAGCAGCTGCATGATTCAATCAGGCATCCAAATCAGGCCAGGGGAACCAGCAGTACTGGACACCCTGGTCTGATTTTGTTGCCGACAGGAATGCTCCTTGTTCAGGTGAGGGAAAATCTTACAAGGAGTGTGATAAATGAAATCTTTTGCACCAATAAAAAAGGCTAATGTGATTTTGTGAACATAATCCTTTAGCTGTATCCCAGGCTGCGGTATAATAACAAGCGTTGGATTAATCCTGGGGCACGAAACATAGACACAACTGTCTGTTTCGATTTGTGAAGATATTCACATTACATCTTGTGCCATAGACGGATGGAGGAGGAACACAGCATGGTAGAAGCAACATTGGATGCAGAGAAAGCGAAAGCAGAAACCGCTGCCCGCACGGATGTCACCGAGCAGCTGCTGAAGCCTGAAGCACAGGAAGCGCTTGCTGCATTGATCGAACAGCTGCCGAAGATTGCAGAGATGATGACAACGTTGACACAGGTGCATGATTTCGCCAAGAAGGTAGCTACGGACCGGGTGCTGATCGAAGACACGATCGCGGGTCTGCAGGAGATCTTGAAACCGCTGGAAGAGAAGGCGAAGTTTATCGCGGCTACGACGATAGAAGCGAACGAGCGTGCGGAGAAGGACAGCACGACCATCGGCGTATTCGGATTGATGAAGATGTTGAAAGATCCGGAAATTCAAAAGCTGCTGCGGTTCGGACAAGCTTATCTGGATGTGCTGGGTGAAAAGAAGAAACAGGGCTAGCTTGAACTTGTGACGGAAGGAATGGAGGAGCATCATGGCAAAGCATATTTTAATTTTGGGCGCAGGCTACGGCGGGCTGCTGAGCGCATTGTCCGCGCGCGAGCATTTCTCGCAAGAGGAAGCTGTGATTACCGTAGTCAACAAGGACTCATCTCATCAGATTATGACTGAATTGCATCGGCTTGCAGCCGGAAATGTGGAGGAGAAGGCCGTAGCCTTGCCGCTGGACAAACTGTTCAAGGGAAAAGGCATTCAGGTAAAGGTAGGAACCGTGCAAGAGATTGCCGTTGAAAATAAGAAAGTAACGCTGCACGACGGATCCGCGTTGACTTATGATGTGCTGGTGCTGGCTTTGGGCAGTGAAACGAATTATTTCGGCATACCAGGCTTGAAAGAGCACAGCTTGACGCTGAAGTCTGTAGATGAGGCGCATCGGATATTCGCCCATGTGCAGAAGCGCATTCAGGCGTACAGCGAAACGAGAAATCCAGCGGATGTGACCATCGTCATCGGCGGCGGCGGCCTTACTGGCGTCGAGCTAGTAGGAGAGCTGGCGGACGAGCTGCCAGGTATATGCAGAAAATATGGTGTAAGCTATTCCGAGATCTCCCTTCAATTAGTAGAAGCCGGACCAACCATACTGCCGATGTTCTCGCCGGAGCTGATTGCCCGCGCAATGGAGAGTCTGGAGAACCGCGGCGTGAAGTTCCTGACCGGCTTGCCGATTACGGAAGCAACCGAAACAACTGTCAGCTTGAAAGACGGCAGCGCCATTGAAACGCATACAATCGTTTGGACTGGCGGCGTGCAGGGGAATTCGCTTGTCGCCGAGTGCGGCATCGAAGTGAACCGCGGGCGTGCTACCGTTAACGAATTTTTGCAATCCACATCCCATCCGGAGATCTTCCTCGCCGGCGATTGCGCTGTTGTATTCGGTCCTGAAGGGCGCCCTTATCCACCGACTGCCCAGATTGCTTGGCAGATGGGCGAGCAAGTAGGCGCGAATGTAGCGGCTTACTTGAACGGCTCGCCGATGGAAGCCTTCCAGCCTGTTTTCTCCGGAACATTGGCAAGCTTGGGACGCAAGGATGGCATTGGCAGTGTGGGCGAGAACGGCATCGAGCTGAAAGGCCTGCCTGCTTCGCTCATGAAGAAAGCGAGCAATGCCCGGTACTTGTCGCATATCGATGGACTGTTCTCCTTAGCCTATTAATGAGCTGGATCTGGAACAAAAAAACCGTTGGAGAGAACGATGATGGCGTTCTTCCCAACGGTTTTTTCCTATCCTTGAGCGTGTGTAAGCCTCAGCGTTTAACGTGCGATCTCTATACTGACTTGCCCCTCTTGCACGACGGGTTCGGTTACTGTCGCCGCCTCGCCTTGCTGCGCCTTCTCTTCCTCCTCTTGCTGCTTCGCGCGAATGAGGGCCTCCTGGGCTCTTACTTGCAAGTTGTCCAGCGCGTTGTCCAGCAATTCATCACCATTTATGACTTTATCTAGCTCTTCCTGGAGAATTCCTTGAAATTCGCTGAAGAATTGGGCCGGCAGCTCGCCGTAGTCGCGGTACAGTTCATTGCTTGCAGGCTTCAGCTTGTAGAAGGCCTCCATATTGATGTCTTCCTTGCTTTCAATATATTTGGTGCGAACCGGGAAGCCGCTGCCGAGATGAGATCGGGATGACACTCTGGCGAATTCATCGCTGTGCAGGTAACGGATAAATTGCTCCGCTGCTTCAATGTTGGCCGAATTGGCATTGATCGCAAAGATATTGCTCAAGTTCACATGCGCGCTGACGTCCGGATTGTTCGGATCGACAGGCATGGTGATCAGATCCCAGTTCTGAATGCCCCTGTCTTGCAAGTAGTCCTGGGCGCTGTCCAGTTGGTTGATCAGATACTGTCCGTCAACGGCCATGGCCAGTTTGCCGGAAATGAACGGATCCTGCAACAGGTATTCTTCATACGAACCCCCGCCGAACCAGTTTTCCGGGTCTTGCACATACAGCGTGCCGGACTGAACGGCATTCAGTGCGGTTTGGAAGGCAGATTTCCAAGCATCTGTATTGATGAGCACCTGCATTTGGCCAGGGTCGATTAAGCTCAAGCCATACGTGCCGGCAATCATGGTAGCGAGTTCCGAAACCGACCCTTCGTAACCGGCTTTCAGCCCGTAGACACGGTTCTCGCCGCCGTCGGTCGGAAACCGCATCGCGAGCTCTATCAGCTGCTCCCAGCTCATCTGGTCTGTAGGCTGCGGTACGCCGTATTGCTCGAATAGATCAACATTGTAATAGATGACCTGACTGTGAAAGGTTGGGGAAAGCCCATAAAGCTTGCCGTCGCTTAATTCGGTCATATAGTCGATCAAGCCGGGCATCAGGCCTTCCAAGTCGAATGATTCATCGCTGGTCAGCTTGCTCAGTTCATACAAGCGGCCGTCTTGTGCCAGCTCCGTGTATTGTTCCGCCGACAGCATAAGGACATCAGGCTGTTCGTCTTCAATGAAATCTAGCATCATCTGATTGTAGTCTTCGATGACCGTTCCGCTGCTAAACAGGTTTTGCGTACTTGCTACTTCGATATCCACATGCGGATGAGTGGCGGAGAAGAGCATGCCATATTGCTGGAAAAACGAACGTTCATCATAGTACATAACCTTCAGTGTGCTTGGTACTACCTCATTGTCTGCATTGCCTGCCCCGAAGCTGCAGGCGGAAGCCAACAGCATAAGCACCAGTACCGGTGCGATGCGTGTCAGCCATCGAGTCCCCTTCATGTTTTCACTCTCCATCTTCTTTTTTTATTTGGGAGAAAGCCATCCTTGAATCTATGTAATTTCAAACCCCCAACTAATAATAAGACGATAGAGAGAGTCAAAAAGTTCCACAATACCATAAAATTTTTACAATATTTTGCTTGCTCGATGTTGAGGGGAAAAGCGGCAAGCGCCTAAGGCCAGTCTATTCCTGACCTTAAGCGCTTGTTGCTCGCAATGCCGATTCATTCGAGCGGCTGAAGTTTATTCCGGAATATAAGGGAGTTCCAAATGATGCGGAAGATTGATGACATGGGTTTCCGTGTAGGAAAGGATGCCTTCTATGCCATATTCCCGACCGACGCCGGATTGCTTGACGCCGCCGAATGGGAACTGCACATCCAAGCCTTGTACTGCCGCCGTGTTAATCATAGTCGTACCGGCCTCTATGCGCCGGGCAACACGAATGGCGTCTTCCTCCCTGCCCCATACAGAGCTGGTCAAACCGTAGATGCTTTCATTGTGAAGGGCTATGACCTGTTCCTCATCATCGAACGGCAGAATCGGCACAGTTGGACCGAACTGTTCCTCCACCACAATCGGATCGTCATAGCCGCAGCCCAGCACGACTGTTGGCTGCATGAAGTACCCTTGCTCGAACAGGCCGGCATCCAGCACAGTGCCTAACGGGATCACCTCGGACCCTCGGTTTTTGGCGTCATCAATCAGGCGTTGGACGTGCTCAGCCTGTTTTTTGTTATTGACCGGCCCAATGGTGGCATGGGGATCGAAAGGATCGCCGACGCGAATCCATTTGTTGGCGGCTTCAATATATTTCTGCACGAATTCATCGTAGAGCGAGCGATGCACATAAATGCGCTTGGCAATCATGCAAATTTGGCCGGCGGTGAGAAAGTTCGAAATGACCATGCGGCGCATCGCCCGCTCATCTCCGACATCGAAGCCTCTGAGCACGATGGCTGCATCGTTGCCGCCGAGCTCCAGCGTCATTTTTTTGATCGTATCCGATGCGGCCTTCATGATGTGCTTGGCCGTCTCTGTTCCTCCGGTGAAGGCGATCTTCGCTACTTTCCGGTTGGAAGTAAGCTCTACGCCTACATCGGCTTCGCCGTGCACGATGTTCAGCACGCCTGGCGGAAATTCGGCGGCAATCAGCTCCACCACTTTCGAGACCGTCAGAGGCGCATATGGACTGGGCTTCAGCACCATCGTATTGCCGGCCAAGAGTGCCGGGGCGATCTTGATGGTGGATAGGGAGATCGGATAGTTCCACGGCGTAATCGCGGAGACAACGCCGATCGGATCTTTCGTTATGATCGTCTTTCCTTTGTCATGTTGTCTGACCTCTTCCCGCAGCACTTCCTCTGCATGGTCACAGGCGAACTCCATCCACATGAATGAGACTGCAAATTCGCCCTCAGCGTCATAAAGCGGCTTGCCGTGCTCCAGGGAAAGAAGCTGAGCGAGCTCGCCGACGGATGCCTTCAGCTTCTCTATCGCCTTGCGCATTCGCTTGACGCGTTCACCGACTTCTGTCAGCTTCCAGGCGGCAAATGATTGATAAGCGGCATCGATAGCTGCAATGGCGTCTTCTCTTGAATTCACGGGCGCATAGCAAACGATTTCATCGGGATTCGTCGGATTTTCCCGAGAAAACTGTTTGTCCGCTGCCACAGCTTTGCCGTTAATCAAGGCATGGACAACATAGGGTTTGGTTAAGTGCTTGACCGTCAATGGGGACAACCTTCCTTCTTGGGAGTTTAGATGGAATTTAATATGGGACATTGCAGCATCATTTATACTGTTAGGCTCCCATGACCGGGGTCTGCCTCACAATTATGAAGAGCTATCCGATATGCGGAGGGAGGTTGGTTTCGTTCCGCAGGACAATCGGCAGTGTATCATGTACGGAGGGAGGTGCAGGGTTTAGGAAAGGCTTGGGCCCAAACGGTTGGGGCTGCGCTACGTACTGGAACATGCCGCAGCCATCCATGCTTGGCCCGTGCGCCCATCTACCCCGTGCGCTTTCCTCTCCTCTGGAAAAATTGAAGAAGGTGTAGGAAACCTGCTGCTTCTCGAGCTCGCGCGGGAAGGTGGATGGCACGACAATGCCCTCTTTGGATTCCAATTCGGCGATAGCGGCCAGCCATTGATTCTGGTGCATGGTGTCCCGGGCAATCAGGAAGGAAAGCATATCCTTGACTCCCCTGTCATCAGAGATTTCGTACAGCCGCACTACCTGCAAACGCCCTTGCGATTCCTTCGACAGATTGTCGCGGAAATCGGCCAGGAGGTTGCCGCTTGCGATCGTATAGTCGGCCCTCCACGGATTCCCTACACTGTCGACAGGCATGGCGCCCAAGCCGGATACGATGACGTGCTGGGGATTCATCCCGCCCATAACGGCTGCGACGACCGGGTTATGGGCGACTGCCTGCTCCTGCTCTTTCACCGGCGCATGATCCAGCAAGCGGGCAATCATGGTGGCCAGCATTTCCACATGGGCAAATTCCTCGGTCGCCGTATCCAGCAGCATATCGCGGTATTTGCCGTCTCCTCGAGTATTCAACCCCTGAAACAAATACTGCATAGCCACCGTAATCTCCCCAAAGTGCCCGCCCAATACCTCCTGCAGCTTTCTCGCATAAACCGGATCCGGACGATCCGGCTTGGATGGATACTGCAGCTCTTTAATGTGATAAAACAAACGAACACATCCTTTCCCCTAGTTATGATCTACTCATGTGTATTCGGTGAAAAAATGGAAATTGCCCGTACCGTAAAAATATGCTTTGGCAAGCAAGTGTTGAAACACTTTATAGCGGAAACCGAACTGCAATTGGAGATATCCGGACGCGCTTCTATAAGAGACGTGGATTCCACCTTGCTGATGAAAGTGGAGTGAACGCATACGAACTTCCATCAACTCAAGTGATTTGGAATAAAGGATAGACGTGAGCAGCCACCGAGCTAAATATTTCCGGATGGAGGAAGAGGCAGGCAGGCAATACTAACGTTGCGCGGCTAACCTGCAAGGGAATGAGGTGAGCGACTGATGTCCTATACGTGTCACTTCTGTGAGCACGAATCCGAGTCCGCCCACTCCGTTACGGTATATGAAGGGGATGGGGGGAGCGAGGAGCGTTTGGAGCTGCTGTGCGACGAATGCTATGAGGACTGGCTCTTGTCTCTCAAGGGATAACGGGGGAATTTTCCCTCGTTTTTTTGTTGGAATCGAGCGTTGGATGAAACAATCAAACATATATTTGATTAAAGTCGGCAGCTGTGCTATGATTTAATCAAATAATGGTTTGAATGATAAAGGGTGTGATGGAGATGGCAAAGGATTCGTGTGAGATTTATTGCTTTGACAAAAGCAAGGTAGAGCGGGTACAGCAAACCTTGGAACGCTTTGATATTGGCGGTATGGCCCAATTGTTCAAGCTGCTGGCCGACGAGACCCGCATGAAGATCGCCTTCGCCCTTTGTGAGGAAGACGAGCTGTGTGTGTGCGATGCCGCGAATATTATCGGTTCCTCCGTCGCTACCGCTTCGCACCATTTGCGTACGATGCATAAGCAGGGCGTTGTCCATTACCGCAAGGCAGGCAAGATGGTTTTCTATTCCTGGAAGGACGCCCCGCTTCGTCAGCTGATTCGGCTGGCTGCGGCCGGGCAACGGGAGTTGATTGCGCATGGCACACCATGAACAGACTCAGGCGGAACGGCACGTGTATCGGGTGCAGGGGTTTACTTGCGCGAATTGTGCAGGGAAATTTGAGAAGAATGTCAAGCGGTTGCCCGGCGTGCAGGACGCGCAAGTTAATTTCGGCGCATCCAAGCTAACCGTTATTGGCAGGACATCGATCGACGCGCTGGAGCAGGCCGGCGCTTTCGAAAACTTGCGGGTTGCGCCGGAACATGAACGGCCGGCATACAACAGAAGACCGTGGTGGAAAGAGAACGGCCATGTGCTGGCCGCGGCGGTAATGCTTGCAATCGGGTACGGTTCAAGCCTGTCCTATGGCGATGAAAGTCTTTATTCCTGGGCCGCTTTCGCTGCTTCCATCCTGATCGGCGGCTACAGCCTGTTTGCCAAAGGACTGAAAAATCTATTCCGCCTGCAGTTCGACATGAATACGCTTATGACGGTGGCGGTTATAGGCGCCGCCGCTATCGGCGAATGGGGCGAAGGGGCGACGGTTGTTATCTTGTTCGCCATTAGCGAGATGCTGGAGCGCTATTCGATGGAAAAGGCGCGGCAATCCATTCGTTCCCTTATGAACATGGCGCCCAGGGAAGCGGAAGTGCGGCGCGGTGAGCAAACAGTCAAGCTTCCGGTAGAGGACATACGGATTGGCGATATCATGATCGTGAAGCCCGGTCAGAAGCTGGCGCTGGACGGTATCGTGGTCAGAGGCCAGTCGGCTGTCAATCAAGCTGCGATTACCGGAGAATCGATTCCTGCGGCCAAATCAGCGGATGACGAGGTGTATGCCGGTACGTTGAACGGCGAAGGCTTGCTGGAAGTGAAGGTAACTAGAGGGCACGAAGATACAACGCTTGCGAAAATTATCCATCTCGTCGAGGAAGCGCAGGCTGAGCGGGCGCCGTCCCAGCAGTTCGTGGATCGATTCGCCCGGTACTATACGCCGGCTATTATGTCGCTTGCATTGGCTATCGCCGTCATTCCTCCGCTAGTCGCCGGCGGCAGCTGGAGCGAATGGATTTATCGCGGGCTGGCGCTGCTCGTCGTCGGCTGTCCGTGTGCGTTGGTGATTTCTACGCCGGTCTCAATCGTCACGGCCATCGGCAATGCGGCGAGGAACGGCGTATTGATCAAGGGCGGCATTCATCTGGAGGAAGCGGGGCGGCTGGCGGCGGTTGGTTTCGACAAGACCGGCACACTTACAAGAGGAGTACCCGTTGTGACAGATCTGGTCACGGTCGGATCGCTTCAAGAAAAGCGGTGGCTTGGCCTCGCCGCTGCATTGGAGCGGCAATCGCAGCATCCTCTGGCTGCCGCCATTGTGCGGAAAGCGGAGGCGATGGGGGCGGCGGATACCGTTATAGAGGTGGATTCCTTCCGGTCTGTGACGAGCAAGGGCCTCAGCGCTTCCATCAGCGGGCGGCCGTACTGGATTGGCAGTCCAAGCTATTGCGCTGATCTTGGCATCACGCTGCCGGATATCGCGCGGCGGCATATTGAAATCTGGCAGTCAGAAGCGAAGACAGCCGTTGTATTCGGCACTGCGGCTGAAGTGCTGGGCGTCGCGGCTATAGCTGATGAGATCCGACCGACAAGCAGGGCCGTCATCGATGAGCTGCATCGTATGGGCATTCGCAAGACCGTTCTGCTGACAGGGGACAATCGAGCCACAGCGAAGGCCATTGGCGAGCAGCTGCGCATCTCGGACATCCAGGCTGAGCTGATGCCCCAGGAAAAGCTAGCCCGTATAAAGCAGCTTCGCCAAGAATATGGACATACGGCGATGGTGGGCGACGGCGTGAATGATGCGCCCGCTCTGGCCGCAGCAACGGTCGGCATCGCGATGGGAGGCGCGGGAACGGATACGGCCCTGGAAACGGCGGACATCGCGCTCATGGCGGATGATCTGGCGAAATTGCCCTACACGATCCGACTAAGCCGGAAGACACTGGCGATTATCAAGCAAAATGTATCTTTCGCGCTAGGCATCAAGCTGTTGGCCCTGCTGCTGATCGTGCCGGGTTGGCTGACCTTATGGATGGCGATCTTCGCCGATATGGGCGCTACCCTGCTTGTGACGCTGAACAGTTTGCGCTTGCTGCGTGTTCGGGATAAAGCTTAAGCGAAAAGCGCCTTCCGTTTGCCCGGAAGGCGCTTAGACATAAGCAGCCGTCAGTTTAATTAGGGGATGCCCGTTTCCGCTTATTCACCGCGGATCACTCGAAATCCTTGGTCAGGACCGAAGCCGCTTGCTTCAAATTTGCCTCGGAACGACAATTCGGTGTTGCTCACATCGCCGATCCAGCCGCCGCCTTTTACAACCCGGAAGTAACCGCTGCTGAAATCTGAGTCTTCGTACCAATCCCAGCACCATTCCCTAACATTGCCTGACATATCGTATAGGCCCAACTCATTCGGCTTTTTACCACCGACTGCGTTGGTCTTATTGTTATTGTTTTCTAAGAGCGGCCAGCTCCAGTCCCCCTTTAAATAGTCGTCCCCGGCATTTCTCCAATACCAGGCTACATCATCAGCCTTATTGCCCCCGCTGTACGTGTACCGCTTGCTCAATTGGCCTCCGCTTGCGGCGTATTCCCACTCTGCTTCTGTCGGCAATCGGTAGCCGTTGGCTCCTTCATTGATCGTTACCGTCCACTTTATATGATCGTGTTCACTCAGGTTATTCGGATCTTGTGTGTCTTTGTCAATATGGTAATACGGTTCTAAGCCCTCCTTGATGCTCCTCTGATTGCAGTACTCGATAGCGTCATACCAGGTTACCATTTCTACAGGCAAATTGTCGCCTTGAAAGGTGGAGGGATTGCTCCCCATGACCTCGATCCATTCTTTCTGCGTTACTTCATATTTGCCGATGTAAAAGTCGGAAATGGTGATATCTTCTCCGTGATAGTTGGACTTCGTGTTCTTGAAAGTCCCGCCCTCGACGAATACAAAGTGATCGCTCGTAGTTGTTGCAGGCGTTTGCTGCGAACAAGCGCTGACTACAACGGTTGTGGCTATTAACAAGAAAATTAATAGCTTTCTCATGGGTTGGTCTCCTTTTGTACGAATAGAAAAGTTTTAGCCCGCAGGCAGGCGGGCAATTCATATTCAAAGCACATAAGGCCGCCGGCGGTAAATCCGGCAGCCTTGGCACTATCCTATGGCGAAAGTCTTGTCCAGCATCGCGTCACGCCAGACGCCCGTCAGTTGTGCAGCTTGCAAGGGGACGCTTACCACACTGTTACGTTGGAGCGCCCGCTGCTTTGATAACCTTCGGTCGCCAATACCTGGTAAGACCAGCTGCTGCCCAAGTGCATGCCCGCGTTGCGCCATGCATTGACGTGGTTGCTGAACGTAATCGAGACATTGTTGCCGGTCGGTCTCTTGGATTGTCGAACACTCCAGAACTGCTGGAACGTTTGTGTGCCGTCTATGGAAGGAGCGTTGTAGCGCATCGTCGTATAGATGTCGTATGTGCCCCCGTCGCTGTACACGGTGCCTCTATGCGTTCCGGTAGGTCTGTACGAACCCCAGTTGTCCACAACGTAGTATTCGATGAGGGAGTTTCTTGTCCAACCGTAAAGCGTCAAATAACCGTTGCCGGACGGCTGCCAAATCCCGGCATTGTAGTTGATGGTTCTGTTGGGAGATCCGGTAGCCCAGCCTTTGCCAACAACAAAATTCCCGGTATTGCGCCATTCAACACTGTAATTGCCGCCGGAGCCGTTCGTAGCATTGACCGTCCCGCCGCCATCGGTCCAATATTGCCAATGCGTGTTCGCAGTTGCGCTCGCGGCAAACAAGCCAATACTCATGGTAGCCGCCAGCACCGACGCTACTATTCTTTTCTTAAACTTCAACATCATCTACCTCCTGTTTTTTTGGATTTCATACAACTTTCCTTGCTTGTTTACTTGTCTGATGTTTCACTTGGAAGTCACACAGGTTATCCCGTGTCCATCTCCGCAAACACCTACTCTCACCTCCCTTCTTAGGGAAATTGTAATATGTAAGCGCATACATGACAACTTGGCAATTTAAAGCTTTTTCCCCATATATTAAAGTTTCCTGGCATGCAAAAGCCGTCCCATACCAGGACGGCTAAGGCGAGGCATGTCAAACCAAGGCAGAGTCATTCGGGTTCAGAGGCAATCGCACGACAAAGCTTGTGCCTTCGCCTAGCACACTCTCGACATCGATGGAGCCGCCGTGCGCCAGGACAAGTTCTTGGGCGATGGCGAGCCCAAGCCCCGTGCCGCCGGTGTGTCGCGAACGTGCTTCGTCTGTGCGATAGAAGCGATTGAATAGATGAGGCAGCTGATCGGGTGCTATCCCTGAGCCTGTATCGGATATCGTCACGCTAAGAACGTGGACATCGCTTCTGTCCAACTTATGGAGAGCAGCGGCTTCGCGCTTGGCGGATACTGTAATCGTGCCGCCTTCCGGCGTATAGCGCACAGCATTCAGGAGCAGATTCAGGAACACCTGCGTCATGCGATGAGGATCAAGCGGGATGACGATTGCTTCCGCAGGCAGGTTCCGACAGATGTGCTGCTGTTTGTTCCCGGCATCGAGCGATACGCGCTCGATCACTTGCTCAAGCAAGACGATCGCGTTCACTGCTTTGCGTTCGACGGACAGCTGCTTGGCCTCGGCTCGCGACAGCAAATGCAGATCGTCGATAAGCCGTGTCAATCGGATCAGCTCGTCCTGTATCGGCAGCAAGCTTTCGGGATCGGCTGGCTTGCCGCTATGCTGGATGAGCTCCAGCTTCCCTTGAATGATCGTCACCGGCGTTCGCAGCTCGTGCGCAACATCGGCGACCAGATTGCGCCGCAGCTCCTCATTGCGCCGCAGCTGAGCCGACATGGCGTTGAATGCCTGGGCCAGCCGTCCCAGCTCGTCCTTGCTGCTGACATCCGTCTGTACGCCCCATTCGCCCCGGCCCAAGCGGTCGATAGCCGGGACAAGCCTGTTCAGGGGAGCCGTCAGCCGTCTGGTCAACACATAGACAACGAGCATGGAGAGCAGGGTGGAGATGACTGTGCTCGCTACCAGAAGGGCAGAGATGGAGCTGGTCAAGCCATATCTAAGCTTGGCCTGATTCAATACCTCCAGATCGATATAGTACAGAATGGCTGCCGAACTGCCATTCACGTTCAGTTCATGACGTATGCCCAGCTTGCGAATTATTTCCTTGCTTGCATTCCCGTAAGAATAAAGCAGCGTATCGCGCTCGGGATCAAGCAGGAGCAGCTGCGTATCCTGCCGGGGATTGGCGTTCGCCCATTCGTCAGCCGCTTCCCGGACGCCGATCCAGGATTGGCCGTTTTGTTCGTAATAGGCTTCCAGAACCTCGGAGACGGCTTGGAGCTCCTCGTGCCGATCCGAAACCAGGAACACGTGCAGCATGCCTCCAACGGCGGACAGCAGAATGAGGGTGTGCACGATGCCCATCACAATGATTAAGGCGGATATCGCCAGAAACAGCTTGCGACGGACACTCATCCCTTGTCTCCGAACCGATAGCCGAAGCCGTAGGCCGTTTGCACATATACAGGCTTCGCCGGATCATCCTCGATTTTCTTGCGAAGGCGGCTGATGTGCGCATCTACAGTACGCTCATCGTTCAGGAAATCATCTTCGAGCGCCATTTGAAGAAGCTGCAAGCGGCTGTAGACGATGCCCGGTCTCGCAGCAAGCGTGAGCAGAAGCTTGAACTCCGTAGGGGTCAGCTGCACTTCCTTGCCTCGCTTCCATACCTGACAGTGAGCCTCCGATATCGTTAGCTCGCCCCGTTCGAGCATCTGTGCTTCCGGCTCCTGCTCGTCCACTCTGCGCAGTACCGAGCGTATCCGCGCGACAAGCTCCCGCAAAGAAAACGGCTTGGTGATATAATCGTCTGCTCCTACCTCGAGGCCGATAATTTTATCCGTTTCTTCTGTGCGGGCGGTGACCATGATGATGCCCATGCGTCCCATTTGCTGCAGCTCCCTGCATACCTCAATCCCGTTCTTCTCTGGCAGCATCCAATCCAAGACGACCAGCGACGGCCGCGCCTCTCTCGCAATGCGTATAGCCTCCGCGCCTGTTCGCGCCGTGCGGATATGGAAGCCTTCCTGCTGCAAGAAGGGCGCCATGAATTCCAGCACTTTCTCCTCGTCATCGACTAACAGCAGCGTTTGCGCCATCCTTTCCACCTCTTCCTTCTGGCTGATCTATGTTTTTCTTGACATGATGGAATAGACTCACTTTCGTCGGTTAATTCATATATACCCTATCCGGGGACGCAATACCATGGTCGGGCGGGAATTTCATGAAATCCGCAACAGATCGTCACAAGATCACAACATGTGCCAGGTATCTTATAAGCATGATCATGGCGCCGTCCAAGATGGCCAGGGATACCGTTACGGTCTGGCGATGATGGCGTGCATATTTCCGAGGAGGACAAAAAACAATGAGCAAAGAACGTTCCATTACCAAACTGAATCAAGTTTCGCGGGCGCTGTATTTCAGCTTGGCATGCGGTCTGATCGCATGCATATTGATCCAAACGTATCTCGCCGGCATGGCCTTGTTCATGGACCCGGGACATTGGCGGACGCATACCCTGTTTGTGCATATGTTCGAAGTCATTCCGTTACTGATGCTGATCTTTTCGTTTACCGGTCGGCTCCCCATTTCCATGCGTATGGAGAGCACGGGGCTCTTGCTGCTGATTTTTGTCCAGTATTTCACCGCTAACGTGGCTGTGGCAGGCGCCGCCCATCCGGTGATCGCGCTAGTCTTGTTCGTGCTCTCCGTGCAAACAACGCTGCGCGCCTGGAAACAGCTCAGAGTGAAGCAGGAGGCAAGCGTTTATGGCAAATCGGCAGCGCAATAGCCAGCTGTCGTTCGTCAACTTGTTACTGCTGGCATTGTTAGGCGTGCCCAGGGTGATCGCGCATGATTTGCACTGGGTGGAGCCAGGCAGCTTAGCGAACATGCTGCTCGTTTTTGTGCCCCCGGTCATTTGGGTTGCTGTGGCGCTTCGGGCGAGGACTCCCCGGCCATTCCAGTCGCTGCTTGCTGTCGGGATCATTTACGGTGTGCTGCTTGGCATCACCCATCAGCTGCTCTGGCACAACGCTTTTCCGACACCGCCTGAGCTAGGAGGGAATTTATCCGATCTTTCCCCGACCGCTAACGCCGTCATCACCCGGCTATTCGCATTCTTCAGCAGCTTGTTTACCGGTGCGGCGGCAGGGGTCATCACTGGCCTGGTCGCTCAGGTACTGAAGGGTGTGCTTCAGCGGTAGCAGGCGAGAATGGCTTCGGTCTATGATGTCTAACGGAACGAGGAGGCGTTATTCGGCCATAGTGGAAGGAAACAAAAAATAACGGAAGCGACAGACCTAATATTGAGATATTGCAGCAATAGGCTGGGCTTTTACTGCAATCAGGTCCGTGGCTTCCGTTAAAAATTGCTTTGATGTCAGCAAATAGAGGCTGTCTGTTCCGTTAGCGTGTTCGCATCATCGCTGCTTGCCAAGCAGAATAGTGAAGTCGAACGTGATTTCAAATGGCTGCTCGTCCAATACTTGCTGCATGCGTTCTTGCGGCACTTCCCAGGAAAGCGGAGTCATGCGGATTAAAGCTTCTCTTGCTTCCTCTTCCAGTGTGCTCTTGTATTTCATCCGCTTAACGGATAACAGTCCGACATGCCGGGCAAAGTGGTCGAGAACAGCTTCATTGGAAGAAGCCTCTCTCCGAGCTTGCTTGCGAAATCGTTCCCGAAGCTCCTGCAAATGCGTGCTCCCCGGAACAACCTTCACAATCATGCCGTCATCTTTCAACACTCTAAGAAACTCCGTGTAGTTGGAAGGAGAGAGAATATTCAGCACGATATCGAATGTATTGTCAGCCAACGGACTGTTGGCAAGATCGGCAACACCCCATAGCGCATGTGCAGATTTCTTGGCGGCCCTGACGATGCCATCCTTGGCTATATCAAGTCCAACGCCTAAGGCCGGGCGCGCTGTATGGCGCTCGATACTTTTCTGCAGCTTGGCCAAATGCGAGCCTTCGCCGCATCCGGCATCCAGCAGCGTGATCGGATGATCTCCGTCATTCCCTACAGCTTCTGCCAAAGTCGCGCCAATATGCGCAATCAATGGATCGAACGCCCCGTGCCGAAACAGCATTTCCCGAGAGGCAAACAGACCCTTGTCATATTTCGATTTATGCGCTTGCGTCAAAAAGTTGATGTATCCCCTGCTGGATAAGTCGAAGCAATGGTTGCTGCGGCAAACCAAGCTCTTCTCCTCAACCAGCTTCATCGGCTGGGCACACAGCGGGCAGCGGAAAAGCCGGGCATGTTCCGCGAGAAGACGTGCCAGCTTCTGGCCTTTGTTGTTTTTGAACATAGTAAAGACACCTCATTCATTTTTGGAAGTAAAATGAAAAAGGCACAGCAAATAAACTCACGCCATCTCAACAAAAAAACGACGGAGCTGCAGGCTGCACCTATCCTTTACTTGCGCAAACGAATGAAGTGAATCATGAAAGACAACACCCCGCATGCCAGAGTTGGTCGGGTTATCGAACCCACTGATTAGTATATAAGATTTGGAACCGCGAGGGAAGCGGATATGGGTGGAATGAGCAAGGAGGGCACATCTCGGCTGGGGGGGTTAGTTACCTTGAAGTAAGCAAGGGGAGGTGTGGTATAGTGGAGGCAGACCTATCCTGAGTTCTCTGAGCCCCATTAGGTCACACCCAACAGAAGAAGGAGAATGGAAATGGCAAACACAATTCTTGGGACCACTTTAATCTGTCAGGTAGCGATCGTCGTGCGTGATGTCGAGAAGGCAACCCGCCGATTTGCAGAGCTGCTCAAAGTGCCGGAGCCTACCATTATTATGGCGAATGACGACGGCAGCGATACGGTTACGTACCGGGGAGAGTCTACGCAGGGACGTGTCAGACTGTCGTTCTTCAACCTTGAAAACACGGTGCTGGAATTTATTGAGCCTACCGAGGATCCGTCTACATGGAAGGAATTCCTGGAAACGAATGGACCAGGCGTTCACCACATTGCGTTCAAGGCGAAAGACCGCATGATGGAGACAGCTGCGAAGCTGGAAGAGTTCGGCTTCCCGTTGATCCAGAATGGCGACAAATATGCTTACGTCGACAGCGTGGATGACCTGGGCGTCATCATTGAGCTGCTGGATATTGATTAACCGCCAGCGCTAAACTAGACGGCGAGCCTTTGACACGCAGGAACATCCGTGTTACGATTTGTGTATTCTTGAATAGGAGGCCCTTGATAGATGCTGCATTCCATGCGTATTCGATAAGCTGGCGATAAAAAGCGGATTTTCTTTTCCACACATGTGGGCTTTTTTAAGCTGCTTGCATTTGCGAATACTTTCATGGAACAGGCATGGCGTTGTTTTGACAGCAATGTCTTGTTTTCACTTGGCCTCGCTCGTGAATGATGCAGATGCAAGCCCGCATTGCCGGACTTGGATCTGCTTTTTTGTTGCCCGAAATCCGTTCGATGTCTTGTTCCTATGTTTCTTGCGGCATGTCAAATTGCATAAAGGAGCGGGTTACGATGCGCTGGTTGTTCTTTATTTGATCCCCTTCATCAATCGCAGGTCATCCTGCGAAACAGAAGACTGCGATTTTTGAAGGAGGGAATTTTAGATGAAGCCATTGGTAAAAGTTGAAAACCTATACGTGGAGTACTTGGGGCGCAAAGTCCTGGATATCGAAGAACTCGAGCTGTACCCGTATGATCGCATTGGCCTGGTCGGTGCGAATGGGGCGGGCAAGAGCACGTTGCTGAAGGTGTTGGTTGGAGAAAGGCCAGTATCGGAAGGCCAGATTGTACGGGAGGGACGTCTAGCTTATATTCCGCAGCTGGATGAGCCTGTTGCAGGAGAGGGCAAAAACTTCGCCTTACTGGGCAAGATGGGCGTCGCCAGCAAGCTCGACGACGAGCGCCGAAGCGGCGGCGAAGAGACGAGGCTGAAGATCGCGTTGGCGATGTCGGAAGCCGCGGACGGGATTCTGGCCGATGAACCGACGTCCCACTTGGATCGCGAGGGCATACAGGTTTTGATCAGCCAATGCAGGCAGATTACTGGCGCCTTGTTGGTCATCAGCCATGATCGCGACTTTCTCGACCAAGTCGTGGATAAGATCTGGGAATTGAAGGACGGGAAGATTGCCGAGTATTGGGGCGGATACTCCGACTACTTGGCCCAGAAGGAGGAGGAGCGGCGAAGCCAGGCCGAGCAATTCAAGCAGTGGAGCGCTGAGCGCGTGCGGCTGGAGAAAGCCATTGCGGAAGCCAAGAGTCAGGCCAGAAAGATGGAGCAGAAGGCACGGGCCTCCGGCAAGAACAAATCGGAGAGCGGCGGACGACTCGGCCATCAGAAAACAACGGGCAGCAAACAGAAGAAGCTGCATCAAGCCGCCCGCAACATGGAGCATCGCATGGAAGCGCTAGGCAAGCCGGAAGCGCCGGAAACGCTACGAACCATTCGCTTTCGGCAAAGCCCTGCCCTGGCCCTGCACAATCCGTTTCCGATCATCGGGAACGATCTGGTCAAGCGGTATGGCGACAAAGTGATCTTCGAGCGGGCGTCGTTTCAATTTCCGCTGGGCGCCAAAATCGCGATTACGGGAGCGAATGGGACGGGGAAATCCACCCTGTTCCAGATGATTTTGAATCGCGAAGACGGCATTGTCCTGTCGCCCAAAGCCCAGTTGGGCTACTTTGCGCAAGACAGCTACAAAACCATGCGCGATCAGAAAGTGCTGGAGTATTTGCTGGACGAATGCGACTATCCAGTGTCTGAGGTGCGTGCCGTCCTGGCGGCAATGGGGGTTTCGCAGCAGGACATCCGCAAGGAGCTGGCTGTACTGAGCGGCGGGGAGATCATCAAGCTGAAGCTGGCCCACATGCTGCTCGGCCGGTACAATATCCTGCTCCTGGACGAGCCGAGCAATTTTCTCGATCTTCCTGCGGTGGAAGCCTTGGAGCAGCTTATGCGCGAATATGCAGGGACGATCTTGTTTATCACGCATGATGCCCGGTTGGTGGACAATGTAGCGGATATAGTATATGAAGTCAAGGATGGGAACATTATCAGGATAGACTAGAACGAACAGAGCCTTTGTTCTACAACATGAGGGGCTGCATCAAGTTGAGCAGCCCCTTCAAGTGTTATGTATTGGATGTTGAACACATAATATGGGGATTCTCGAAGTCCGTTCACGACAATGCGATACATGATGCTCATCCACTGTGAACGTTCATGTTGACGATAGCAGCGCTGCCGATTTAGCCGTTTGGGAAATGCAGCATCCGGAACTCAAACGGACACGGATGACCGCTACAGGGTGTCTGGGGCGTTTTTAGGAATATAACGGACATGGGTGACCATTAGCGCAGCATGGACAGGTCAAAACGACGATTTTTGCTCTCTAATGGACATCGGCGACCGTTAGAAAAGCAAAAGAACGTTTTTTTCGCTCTAATGGACACGGATGACCGCTATTTGATTCAAGCGACTGGTCCGTTCCTTCTTCGCCTCCTAATTCGTCCTACCTCTGAACGCGATGTACCGGTTTCAGTCATTTCCACAGGTTTATCGTACCGCCGCCGCCAATGTTGTGAGCTTGTGACGAGATCGTTACGGATTCGGTGAAATTTTGAAATAAGAGATTACGCAATTGCAGAATATTGGCTTGATGTTGGAAAAATGGATGTGTCAACCTCCCAGGCTAGTGGATAGTCAGAGGATAGGGAGAGGTTTTTTGGTGATTGCATATTTACGCTTTACGACCAGGAGCAAGCTATAGCTTGTGGTTTTGGAGTAGTGGAAAGGGAACACATAGGGTTATACGATATCGTGACGGATATCAACTTCAGAAACCGAGGCTTTGCAGAGCAAATGATACTCCATCTGCTGAGGTGGGGGCGGGAGAATGGAGCCAGGTACAGTTATCTAGCGGTAGTAGCGAACAATGCTCCGGCATGGAGGCTTTATTCCAAGCTGGGGTACAAAGAAGTATATAGGTATTGGTATAGGGTAAAAGACAATGCGTGATAAATGCCTGACTCCCCACCGTCCGGCGCTACGGACGAATCGTCACTCTTGTTCCAACCGGTACGAGCCTGGATAATGCAACAACATCCTGGTTATACATCCGAATACAACCGAGGGATACCAGCTTGCCAATGGAAGCCGGATTATTCGTACCGTGAATGCCGTAATGCGGTTTGGACAAGCCCATCCAGAACGCGCCGTAAGGCCCTCCGGGGTTAGCTTGTTTGTTAATAATGGTAAATTCGCCTGTTGGTGTTTGCGTGACCATGGCGCCGATTCCCACAGGAAACCCGCGAACGACAGTATTATGATCCAGCAGATATAACTGACGGTCGGATAGATCTACGATAATTCGGTAATTGGGCATGGCTTATCACATCCTTTTTTTTGCAGCATATGCGGATGCCTGCTGACAGGGTGATAGGTGATTCAGCCTCCGGAGAAAAGGTGCCACTGTTAATGAATCAAATATCGAAACAACAAAAAGACCCCGAGCGATTCCTGTTCAAGAATTGCTCGGGGTCAGTCGCCTCATGTCGCAACCTTCTGTTCGCTGAAGCGGATTGATTGATCGCAGATACTTTCGATGTCCTGCGGATCGTAAGATACGAGCAGGCAGGTGATGCCCGCTGTCTTCAAGATATCCCGAAGCTCACGGCGGATCGTGATTTTGAAGCCGCATCCAGATTACTGAACGGCTCATCCAGCAGCAGGAATGAAGAAGCTTAGGACGCCAATCGCGATAATCGCCCCGGGTATGGCGTATCCGGTCGTCATCGTCTTGGCGAGCGCGATTCCTGCGGCACTGTTCAGCATGCGGCTTGTGTAGGCAACGATGACGAACACCAAAATGATGAAAATCGTGGAAAGTCCAGCCAACTTGATAGAATTATACATGAAGTTATAGGTTTGCGAATTGACCATCCATGCTGAAATGAGCGGATACCAGTAGTTCGACCTATACAACACATTGTGAAAAATGTTGAAATAAGGTGACCGGTTTATGGCGGAAACATAAGGGTCTTTAGCTAAATCACTTGCCGTCTTTAAGTCCGAATGTTGCTTCCTTCCGCGTTAGTCATATGTTCATCCATGATCCTCTTCAACACTTTTACCTGCTTATCTGCTTTTGTCAATGTGATAGTCTACTGTTCCATGGTGAAATTTGCTCAGAACAGGTATGGTAGACTTTATTACGGAATAGCAACATATTCATAAATTATGGATTGACATTAAGTCATAACCAGATTAACATTAAGCAAGTTAATTCGACGAATAAACTAACCAAATTCAAGGTCGGCCATTCAAATCATGGAAAATACTAAAATGAAGCTTGGCATTGCCGCTTATTCTGTCATTAAGCGCCTTGGCAACTTCGAAGGAGATGAGATCCCGGCTGTATTGATTGGCAGTGTGTTTCAGCTGGGGAAAAGCGACAAGCTTTTGGCGAAATTGAAGAAAACGGTGCAAAGTCAATATCCCGATGCCAAATATACAGTTCCTGATAAGGCGCCGGTTTATGGCGCGGTATTGCTAGCTATGGATCGAATAGGAATGAAAGCCGATGCAAGCATTTATTCCACATTTAATTTCTATGGGAGGAGAACGGTATATGAACAATAAAGTGAAGATTGCTGTTATCGGTGGAGGTTCGAAGGAGGCAATTCGGAAATGACTAATTTGCGAATTGACACTGAAAAACACCTAGGCTTATAATGACGCTAGAATAGTTTATTCGTCGAACGAATAAACTAAAATACTTTCATAGAGGAGGTGTGATGCCATATGACTTTGTTAGATCAAAGAGTCGCTATAGTAACTGGGGCCGCGTCGGGTATTGGCAAAGCGACAAGCTTATTATTCGCAGAGCAAGGAGCCATCGTTGGTTTGGTTGATATTCATGAGACCAAGGGGCAACAAACGCTTGAGCAAATCCAAAAGGCTGGCGGTCGCGCATTTTTTATGCAAACGGATGTTTCAAACCCTGATTTAGTTCGATCAGCCGTTGAACAAACCTATGCCAAATATGGCCGAATCGATATCTTGGTCAACAATGCCGGAATCGGAATGCAAAAGCTGCTCCATACCGTAAGTGAAGAAGAATGGGAACGGTTGCACCATACAAACTTAAGAAGCGTATTTCTTTTCTCCAAGTACTGTATACCCTATATGATGGATGCCGGGAAAGGCGCCATTGTGAATGTATCGTCCGTACAAGCGGAAGCGACCCAAAAGCATTTTAGCGTCTATGCCTCAACAAAGGGCGGCATCAATGCCTTAACTAGAGGAATGGCCATTGATTATGCGAGGAACAACATTCGTGTGAATGCAGTTATGCCTGGATGCATCTATACCGACGACTTGCATCGATCCATTGAGAATCACGAGAACCCCGAAGCTCTCAAGCAATTTATCGAAACGATGCAGCCGATGTACCGCGCAGGACAGCCCGAAGAGGTTGCCCAGCTCATATTATTCCTGT
This sequence comes from Xylanibacillus composti, assembly GCF_018403685.1. Classification (NCBI taxonomy): domain Bacteria; kingdom Bacillati; phylum Bacillota; class Bacilli; order Caryophanales; family Paenibacillaceae; genus Xylanibacillus; species Xylanibacillus composti. The sequence goes on along the minus strand of NZ_BOVK01000051.1, from coordinate 38,016 downwards.
CATCCGATATGGCCTCATTTATTACAGGGAGCTGCCATACCGTTGACGGAGGATATTTGGCGCAAATCATCGAGGAAAAGGGGATATAACATGCCATCGTACAAAAACTTGGGTGTCCGCACTCTCATCAATGCGGTTGATACGTATACCATCATCGGCGGTTCGTTAATGCCGGAAGAAGTCATCCATGCTATGGTCGAGGCCGGGAAATCATTCGTCAACATTGAAGAGCTTCAGGATAAAGCAGGACAACGGCTTGCTCAGTTGACCCGAAATGAAAGTGCGCTTATAACCAATGGGGCAGCTGCAGGCATGGCCATTGTGACTGCAGCCTGCGTTGCAGGCGACGATTTGGCGAAAGCTGAAAGATTGCCGGATACATTAGGCATGAAAAATGAAGTTATTATGCATAGAAGCCAAAGAAATGGTTATGATCACGCGATTAGGCAGGTTGGCGTTAAGCTGGTTGAGATAGGAAATGTGGATGTCACTTATCCATGGCAGCTGGAGAGCGCTATCAATGACCGTACTGCCTGCATCTTTTATTTCGATGCAGCGACCTTAAAGAAAGGGGTCCTGCCTTTGGAAACCGTAATAGAGATTGGCCAAAAGCATGGGATCCCTGTCATTGTGGATGCTGCGGCACAGCTGCCGCCGGTTGAGAATTTATGGAGATTTACGGAAATGGGAGCGACAGCAGCGATTTTCTCGGGTGGAAAAACATTAAGAGGGCCCCAATGCACAGGGCTTGTCGTAGGTAAAAGAGACTTGATCCATGCCTGCCGCATCCACATGAGTCCAAGGCATTCAATAGGCCGATCGATGAAGGTTGGAAAAGAAGAAATGATGGGATTGTTGGCAGCGGTCGAACGTTATATACGCTTGGATCATGCCAAAGTGACACATGAACTGGAACAAAGAGTTCAGCTGATCCAAAAATCGTTGAATAATCCAGGGCTGACAGTGCAAAGAGTGTTTCCTGGTCCTGTAGGGCAACATTATCCCAGAGCGGCCGTTATTTTGGATTCATCGATGCCTCTTTCCGCCCTTGAGCTCAAGAATCAATTGGAATGGGGAGAGCCGGGAATCATGGTTGGCTTAACTCCGGATGAACAAGGCATCATCATTAATCCGCTGAATCTTCAAGACCATGAAATTCCACTCATTATCGATAGAATGAAAGCGCTTTTATCAATGGAGTGAAGCGCGAAACTATGGAATAGGGGGTGTTGCACAAAAAATACGGGAAGCGGACTTCAGGCAATCTTCAAAGAGGGGAAGGAAACCAACATGCAATTTGATGTAGTCATCAAAGGCGGCTGCGTCATTGACGGCACTGAGAAAGAACGATTCAAAGCCGACGTTTATGTGAAAGACGGCAAGATCGTTGAGATTGCTGCTGATGAAAAGCCGAATGTCGTTGCAACAGAGATCATTGACGCTACTGGAAAAATTGTCAGCCCGGGTTTTATCGACACGCATGTTCATTCCGACATTATGTTATTGTGGGACAGGCAGCATGCCAATGGGCTGTATCAAGGTGTGACAACGGAAGTTTTAGGCCAGGACGGGCTCTCATACGCACCGTTAAGCGAAGCGAACTTATCGATGTATGCAAAGTATTTAGCCGGATTAAACGGCAGGCCGCCTATTTCATGGGATTGGTCGACTGTAGCAGAATACCGCCAACAGTTTCATCGAACGGTTGCCATCAACACGGTATACCAAGTGCCGCACGGAGCATTGAGGCTTGAAACGGTAGGGATGAAGGACGTGCCTTTAACCGGCGAGAGCATGAAAAAAGCCAAAGCATTGCTTGATCAAGGACTTAAGGAAGGCGCTGCTGCTTTCTCTACCGGGCTAAGCTATTATCCATGTTCGTACTCCGATACGGAAGAAATGATTGAATTATGCAAAACTGTGGCTGAGAACGACAGCGTATATGTTACTCACTTGCGAAGTGTATTTCGCGGGGAGCCGTTTGATCCGGTATTGGAAGCCATTGAGATTGCGGAAAAATCAGGGGCCAAGCTGCACTTTTCCCATTTCAGAACTACCCCGGAAACCGCTGGCAAGGTTGATGAAGTGATGAAGCATATCGATGCGGCGTATCAGCGGGGAGTTGACCTTACGTTGGAGCTATATCCGTACCCTTCCGGAAGCGGTTATGCTGTGATCTTTCTTCCGCCATGGGCAGTGGAGGACGGGTTTGATGCAACGCTGGAAAGACTTCGGAATCAATCCTTGAGAAAACGGATGATGGAAGGAATTGAAGCCAATACCATCGAATGCGTCGGGCATTTCACTCATCTAAAGAAAAATCCGCAGTATATCGGGAGAAGCTTTATTGATGTGGCCAGAGAGCGCGGACAGTCTGTGCCGGATATGATATGCGATATTTTGCTGGAAGAAGAGCTAGAGGTCGGATTCTTTACAACGCCTCCATTTGACGCTCCGGATATTTGGGAGCAAATCAACAAGGATGTCTTGGAGCTATTGTCCAGACCTTATTATATGGTTGGCTCCGATGGGATTCCGCTTGGGAAAAATCCTCATCCAAGAGCTTTTGGCACATTCCCCAGATTGCTCCGTTTCTGCAGGGAATACGGCTTCAGACTTGAGACAATGATTAACCGCATGACCAAGACGGCCGCAGACCGTTTCGGCCTGAAGGATCGGGGAACAGTGGAAGTCGGGAAAGCAGCGGATTTGGTTGTATTTGATCCGGATTCGGTCAGAGACACCGCAACCTATCTACTTTCCAGAAGCGCCCCGGAAGGCATCTCACATGTACTCGTTAACGGTGAAGTTGCGGTTCGAAACGAGAAAGTAACCGGTGTATTTGCAGGACAAGCGTTATCCAGGCAATTCTAAACAATAAGGAGGGCAAAACAGTGACTAACAATAAGAAGCTGATTAGCATTTTCATGATTATGGCATTGGTGATGGGAGTAATTGCTGGGTGCTCCAGTTCAAACAATAACAACACAGGGTCAAACCAGTCCGGCAACAGTAATACGGACTCCGGTTCCGAGTCCCAAACCTTAAGACTGTCGTTGTTCGCTGGCGGCTATGGCGAAGAGGTATGGAATAAGACGATCGATGCATTTAAACAGGCAAATCCAGATGTAGTGGTTGAAGTGGAGTTAAGTCCTACCAACAGCGAGACGCTTAGAATCAATTTCCTGGAAGGAAGTCCGCCGGACCTGTACTTCGCAAATGCTTCGCATTTTGACAGCTATCGATTAATCAGCGAGGGTCTTCTAACATCGCTTGAAGATGTGTTGGCAGTGGATGCCCCGGTAGGTGACGGGAAATTTGGCGATATGCTGATTCCTTCCATTATCGACGGACTTCGTGTAAACGATGAACTTTACTTAATGCCTTTTGATACTTTGGTATTCGGTCAATTTTATGATCAGCATTTGTTTGATCAAAATGGGTGGACTGCCCCGGAAAATCTGGAGCAATTCATGCAAGTAGGAAATGAAATGATAGCGAATCATATAGCACCGTTTACTTACACCGGCGTATACCCTGTCTATTTTACCTGGTCGGTCGTTCCCTTAATTGGCTCCATTGGGGGACCAGAGATTCTGGAGAAAATAGAAAATAATGTTGAGGGAGCATGGAAGGACCCTGCTGTTATCGAAGCTTTTGAACGCATTAAAGACTTGAATGACAACGGGTTCATTCAAAAAGGCGTGCTTTCTTTTGACCATACGCAAGCGCAAATGGAATTTATTAATCGCAGGGCAGCTACCGTTGTATCCGGCACATGGATCGAAAATGAGATGGAAGGCAATTGGCCAGATGACTTTGAACTAAGATTCCTGGGCAACCCATGGAATAAACCAGGCGAATCCCAATATGTTTCCATTGCAGCCTCTGTGCTTGGAGTGCCAAAAGATGCGAAAAATCCTGAACTTGCCAAAGAATTCATCAAGTTCATGTTTACCGATGAAATCATGCAATTGTGGGCTGATGAAGTGGGCGTCTTACGACCTTTAGAGAACTTGGACAACTATGCTGCCGGATTGCCTGAATCGTTACTGGATGCCATTCAATCCTTGAATAGCCCGAATATCGCTACACACGTCCAATTGTTTACTGACAAATATCCGGAAGTACTAAAAGCCCTGGGCGATGGACTAAATGCTTTGATTGACGGCAGCATCACCATTGACCAATTGACTGATAATTTGGAGGCCGCTACCAAGATTACTCGTGAATCCGAATAATTCACAAAAGCGGGGATGGCGTTGCGCAGCTGATGCAAATCTTCTGCGCAACTGCTGCTCTTCCAATGCAATATCTAAAGTCGGGAAGAATGGAGAAGGCCAATGAAGAAAAAACAAAAAATATTTATACTAGCGTTTTTAGCGCCTCCGCTTTTCGTATACTTGTTTTTTTTCGTTTATCCGTTCCTGAACTCGTTTCGAATCAGCTTTTATAAGTGGTCCGGATATTCGCAAAATATGACTTATGTGGGCTTAGACAATTTCAAACGAGTCTTTACCGATTCGGTTGTCTTTAAAGCGTTATACCACAATTTCTACTTTATTGCTTTTTCGTCCGTTCTTATTTTTGCCTTGGCTATGTTTTTCGCAGTGATCTTTACCTCGAAGAAATATCCCGAGATTCCATTTTACCGGGTATTGTATTTCTTTCCGAATATGCTTTCTATTGTTGTTGTAGCGATTATGTGGATGTTTATTTTTAATCCATCTTTCGGTTTGTTCAACCCAATTATGAAATGGTTGGGCCATTCTGATCCGAATTATGCGCTTCTTGGCTCTACCAGTACTGTAAAAGCTGCGTTGCTGGCCCCGCAAGTATGGATGCAAATGGGTTTTTATATGGTATTATTTATAGCTGCGATTAACACGATACCGAAATCACTATATGAAGCAGCTGATATTGACGGGGCGGGAGCTTTTCGGAAATTTTGGAATATTACGCTTCCGGGGATTTGGTATACCATTCAGATCACTCTAGTATTTTTCATTATCAATTCTGTTAATAATACGTTTGCCTTAATTACGGTGACAACCAAGGGTGGGCCTAATCGGGCTTCGGAGGTGGTGACCACTTATTTTTACGAACAAGCTTTTATAAACAGCAATTTTGGATACGGCACCGCGATCGCAATGAGCTTGTTTATGCTCATGTTTATCATATCCCTGTTGATCATGCGGTTGACGCAACGTCATGATTAGGAGGTCGGCATAATGACACCGAAAAATGAGAAAACAGGGAAGATCGTAGGTAAGCATACGTTGGGCGACTTCGTCATCAGGGGAGCGCTGCTGATTTATGGGTTAATAGTATTATTCCCCCTTATATGGGTCATGTACACCTCGTTCAAAACGAGCAGGGAGTTTTATGAGAATCCATGGGGACTTCCGGAAACTTTCTCATTTGAAAATTACGTGAATGCATGGCATTCAGCGAAGATCGGCACTTACTTCTCGAACAGCATATTGGTAACCGCAGGGATGGTTGTGCTTACATTGATATTGTCTTCCATGTTGGCGTATATTTTATCGAGGTTTACATTTACCGGGCGCAATATCATTCAATCGTTAATCATCGCTGGTTTGTTGGTTCCGAGTGTGCTTGGGACGATCCCCGTATTTACCCTTATGAAGTCCTTAGGGCTGACAAACAGTCATCTGGGTTTGATCATTGTGTATACGGCTTATGCCATGCCATTTTCCGTATTCGTTCTGATCGGATTTTTCAAGTCCATCCCCAGGGATATGGAAGAAGCCGGCATGATCGACGGAGCTTCGCATTATCGGATTTTCCGAAGTATTATGTTTCCTCTGGCAAGGCCGGGCGTAATTACCATTTCAATTTTTAATTTCTTGTGGTATTGGAACGAATATGCATTTGCCTTAACGCTGCTAAGTTCGGAAACAAAAAGAACACTGCCTTTGGGTTTGGCATTCCTGACAACGAGCCAAAGATATAAGACAGAGTGGGGAGAGCTCTTTGCGGGCGTTATCATCATCATGATCCCTGTCGTTCTTGTGTATATCTTGTTCCAGCGGAAATTGATCAGCGGCTTAAATACCGGCGCTGTCAAAGAATAAAGAATGGGACAACTATGAGTTTAGCAGAACAAAGAATTGTAAAACGGGGCTGTCCAATAAGTCCCCAAAATAAAAAGTTGGGCGGAAAAAACGTAATGTTTTCTGTCCAACTTTTTTTGTGCGGCTGCTTTTGCAGGAAAGTAGCGAGGCGGATGCCACATTTATAGAGCTTGAAGCTTTGCTCTAGGCTAGAAGCGTTTCTTGTCGTCTGGTATTTCTGAAAGCGAACGTATCGACCATTCGGGCAAACAAAGCGATCATCCTGCTCTTCGTACGTCCGGTTGGAAGCGTGCCGGATGACGGACTGAATGATTAAGCTGATTAAGTTGACGGATTAAAATCATGCATTTAACAAAAATGAGGGGTTCGTTCTCCACCAGTTTCCGCGAACCATTCATTCACCACACTCCATGCTTGCATTATTCACGTGTCTAAACCGTCCGTCCTCGTGAACGTTGCGCACGGGCTAACCTTGTAACGGAAATAGGAGACCTTAATGCGGTCAAATTCGTGCTTTGCAATTTCTAACGGAACCAGGAGACCTTATTGGGTCACTTTGCTGTGATCTGCAGTGGATTTAGCCCCAATAGCGTCGCTCACTTCCGTTACAATTTCCAGCCTCCATTTTTTCGCCCAATAACGTCTCTGCGTTCCGTTACAGATCCACTTGAATTTTGTCTTTCAACACCTTAATTTCTATAGTCATTGTTATCTCGTGTGAAGGAGATTTTTTTTCTAATAATGGAATATACGCTTTTTAAGTATCGACGCGACATATCTTTAGTACGCACTCCACATGTGCCGTATGCGGGAACATGTCAACGGGTTGGACCCATTCGAGGCGATAGCCGCTGTCGAGCAACACCTGGCAGTCCTTGGCGAGCGTGGATGGATTGCAAGAGACGTAGACGAAGCGAGCCGGGCGGGCTTTGGCGATGGCGTCGAGCAGAGGGCGCTCGCAGCCGGTGCGCGGCGGATCGACGACGACCACGTCGGGGCGAATGCCCTGCTTCACCCATTGCGGCAGCAAGCGCTCTGCCCGTCCCTCGTAAAATTTCGCATTCGTGATGCCGCTGGTGCGCGCATTGTCGCGCGCATCCCGAACAGCTTCCGGGATCACTTCAATGCCGCGCACCTCGCGGGCTTGCGGAGCGAGCCACAGGCCAATGGTGCCCGTTCCGCAATAGGCGTCGACGACTAACTCCGTGCCGCTTAGCGCTGCCGCTTCCTGCGCCGCATTGTACAGCTTGATCGTCTGCGCCGGATTCAGCTGGAAGAAAGCGCGGGGGGAAAGCGAGAACCGCACATCGCCCAACGTTTCTTCCAATCGTTCGTTTCCCCACAGTACGTGCGTCGTCTCGCCGAAGACGAGCGGCGACTTGCCCTTGTGGATGTTGTGCGCAATCGTGGCGACCATGGGCAATTTCTCGCGAACGCGGGCCACCAGGCGATCGGCATGCGGTATGCGCTCTTCTGCGGTTATTAGTGTCAACTGCACTTGACCGCTAGCTTGTCCGACCCGCGCGACGATAGTGCGAACCGCCCCCTTTCGCGCCCGCTCGTTGTAGATGGATATATGCAGCTCCTCCATAATCGCCTTTACCTGTTCCACGACTTGATTGACGACCGGATGATGGATCGGACAGCCGCTGATATCTACCAGGCGATGACTGCCCGCCGCATAGAGGCCTGTGACGATGGTTTCGGCATCACGTCCGGCTTGCAGCTGCGCCTTGTTCCGGTAGCCCCAAGGGTCCTCCATGCCGAGGATGGGACGCAGCGGAAGTTCCGCCAGCCGAGTGTAGCGCCGGAACGCCTCGCGCACCAGCTCTTCCTTGGCTTGCAATTGTCCTTTGTAAGTCATATGCTGCAGCTGGCACCCTCCGCAAGCTTCGTAGACAGCGCATGGCGGCTGCTGGCGGTCGGGGGAGCGCTTCTCGATTTCGACAATCTCCGCTTTCAAAAAGCCAGGCTCCACCTGGGTGACCTTCGCTTTCACAACCTCGTTCGGCAACGCACGGTCAATAAATACGGCCTTGCGCTTGTAGTAGCCGACGCCCTCGCCGTTGATGCCGATGCGCTTGATCGTGACGACAAGGCGGTCGCCTGTCCGTACTTCTTCGGCGGATGCAGTCCTCGGCGAAGGTCCAGCGTGTTGGCGTGTTGGCGATTGGGTTTGCGATGAGTATGTCCCCGTCCGCTTCGGCTCGGGCTTTCTTGAATAGTTGGTTTTATTGTCCTTCATGCTGCTTCGCTCCGTTCCTTCATTTGCCTTTCCTTCACTATAGCATAGCAAGTCCGCATTCCCCAACATGCGCATGATGCCCTGCCACAAGGGGCAAAACTATGAAAAACATTCAGGAGAGCAAGGGCAAGCCACCACACCCCAAATGGGGGAGAACAGGAGACGAGACTATGACTGCATTCAAGCCTGCGATATGGCCGGAGGAACCGGCGCCGCCTTATGCGGTCAATTGCCAAAATTGCGAGCTGGCCGGACATAGAGGACGTGTGATCTGGGGAGAAGGCAATCCGGAGGCGCCGCTGTTCGTGCTGCTGGACAACCCGGGCGCGCGGGAGAACAAGGAAGGCGCACCCTTCGTCTGCGGGACAAGGGAAACGCTGCAGCAAGGACTGCACGAGGTTGGCGTAGAGCCGGATGCGGTCTATGTCAGCTACTTGCTCAAGTGCCGGCCGCTGCGGGCTTACGATAAGCCGCTGGCAAGAGAGGCGTGCGCGCCGTATTGGAAGCTGCAGCTCGCTGATAAGCATCCAGACCTGCTATTGGGACTCGGGAATGTTGTAGCGCAAGCGCTAGTCCCGGGGGAAGACGCCGAGGTCAAACGGCTGCGCGGAAGCTGGCATCAGGCCGCCGGGCTGCCGACGACGTTTACCTATCATCCGCTGGCTGTCAGAAGAAGGCCTGTCTTAATGAAGTACTTCCTGGAGGATTTGGCCATGGTGGCGCGAGAGCTGAAGGAGAGGGGAAAAGCGACGAAGCGCAGGCAGGACAGCAGCGAGTGAATGCGACTTGCAAGACACTACTTAATCTGCTGTCTCCATTTTTCGGTATATGCCCGGGGTGACCTTGGCCCACTTCTTGAATTGACGGCCGAAATGCGCCAGGTTGTCGTAGCCGACCTGCTGGGCGATATCGATGATCTTGTCATCGGTTTGCTTCAGCAATCTGCATGCAGCCTTGATGCGCGTCATATTGACATATTCCACAAGGGAGAATCCGGTTACGCTGCGAAAGGAGCGGCTGAGATGGTACGGACTGGTGTGGAATCGGACCGCCCAGTCCTCCAGCGAACAGGGCTCGGTATAGGAGCGATTGATTTCTTGGACTATGGCGGATATTTTCTGGTGCATCGGACTGACATGCTCATGCTCGGCCGTTTGCTGCCGCTGCATTTGGCGCTTGGCGAACAACAGCAATTCGGTCAGAAGCTGTTTGAAATACAGCTCATACCCGAACTCGCGCTTTTCCGCTTCCTGCTCCATCTTCTGAAACAGCCCCTGCACGAACAGCTGATCCGCTACTTTGAGACGCAATACGCGATGCGGCAGGCGGAACGGCTCCAGCAGCTCGTGCAGCATAGGGGCATCGAGCGGTTCCAGAAACAGCTTGTTGAAATTCAGCACGAGCCGTTCATGGCGAGGAGAATCGAGAATCGAGGCTTTGTGCACCTCGTATTCATGGATAAACACAAGATCTCCGGCCTCCACAGTGAAGGAACGGTCCCCGATAAAATAAGAGCGTCTGCCCTGATACAAGTAATTGATTTCGAAGTTGCGGTGATAATGGTTTTTTCGCTCGAACGGCTGGAACCTCCGCATGCGCTCAAAGTGGAAGGGATCGTTCTCTTGGCCATAACACGAGACGATTTGATCTTGCATGGCGCTTGGCTCCTTTTCGTTTGCACGCTACATGCCCAATTAAAAGGGGAATGTTGGGCGACTCATAGCAAAATCGTATCATAATGGGGCGAAATCAGCAAGAATGACGTGGAGAACATACGCTTATTGCCTTATTATGAAAGCGAATTCATAATATAGAGGAGTGGTCTGATGGCAGCAGCGTTGAAGCAAATTGCGGCTTCCTCGGGATGGAAGGTATACGACAAGTCCTTGGATGCCCATGGTGGGACTGCACTTGCGATGGTGCGGGGCAAGGAGGGGAAGTTCCTGTTGGCAGTCGGGGAGGGCGAGTTGTTCGAAGAACTGGATGGAACCGTGATCGCGGAAGGTGAAGCGAAGGCGGCCCCTCTGACACATGACAACCGAAAAGTGCTCAATCGCTACTTTCCCTACACCGCGCCAAGAGCGCTGGGCACAGAGATCGCGACAATCGGACTGGGGGATCGCCTCGGCATTGCGGGACCCGGACAGCTTCAGGCGGTGAAAGGGAAGAAGATTTGGCCCGTACTGGCCCAGCAAAGCATTCGCGAATTGCATTTGACCGGACGCAGCTATGAGGAGGTGCTGGATGCCGCGTGCTACGCTGTTTTTCAAGAAGGATTCCGTGACGGCTTCGGTGCGGATGGCGACCATTTGAAGGCGGAAGCCGACATCGAGCTGGCGCTGCGGCTGGGTTTTACGATGTTGACCCTTGACTGCTCCGAGCATATCGACAATGATGTGGCAAGCATGGACGGGGGACAGATCAGGCAGGCTTACGAAACGTATCCTTCGGCAATCAGAGAGAGATATGAGCAGCGATACAGCGGCAAGACCTTCGCAATCGGGGAAGAGTCCATTGCCTTCGATGCCGGGACTCTGCAAGGCTACGTCTGCATTTACAGCAAGGCGATTGACTTCATGGAGCGCATATACAACACATACATCGTTCCGGCAGGGCGCGAGATAGATTTTGAAATATCGATCGATGAAACCTTGACGCCGACTGATCCGGCTGCTCATTTCATGGTGGCGCAAGAGCTTCGGGAGCGCGGCGTGCACATATACAGCATGGCGCCCCGGTTTTGCGGAGAGTTCCAGAAAGGGATCGATTACATCGGGGATCTGGGTCAATTCGAGCAGGAATTGAAGGTGCATGCCGCCATTGCCGACCATTTCGGCTATAAGCTGAGCATCCATTCCGGCAGCGACAAGTTCAGCGTGTTCCCGATCATCGGCAAGCATACATCGGGCCGATTCCACGTGAAGACGGCGGGAACAAACTGGCTGGAAGCTGTGCGCACGGTGGCGCAGGTGAACCCGACGCTGTATCGCCGCATGCATGCTTATGCGCTGGAGCATGTGGAGGAGGCATTGGCGTACTACCATGTGTCAATGAAGCTCGAAGAGATTGCCCCGCTGGACCGGACTCCGGATGAGCAGCTTCCTGCTTATATAGAAGAAGACAATGCCCGGCAGCTCATTCACATCACGTATGGGCTGCTGCTGCAGGCGCAGGATGAGCAGGGGAAGTCATTGTTCAAGACGGAATTCTATGAAACGTTAGATCGGCAGGAAGAAGCCTATGCAGAGGCATTGCGCGGTCATATCGGCCGTCATCTGGAACTGCTGGGCAAGTCATGACGAGGGAGGAACATGGCATGGGCATTCAATCGCGGGAAGAGCTGGCCGTAGCGGTCAGAGACATTGTAGCGAGGCAAAAGGTAACGGATATGCACACTCACTTGTACCCGCCTCAATTCGGCGATTTGCTGCTGTGGGGAGTGGATGAGCTGTTGACGTACCACTATCTGGTGGCTGAGGTTATGCGTTGGACGGACATCCCGGTGGAGGAGTTCTGGAAGCTCGGCAAGCAGGAGCAGGCGGAGCTCATCTGGAACAAGCTGTTTATCGAGCACTCGCCGATCAGTGAAGCATGCAGAGGCGTGTTGACGACCCTGCAAGGCTTCGGTCTGGATACCGCGTCCAGAGATTTGCAAGCCTTTCGGGAGGCGTTTGCCCGGCAGGACGCATTCGGCCAAGTGGATCAAGTGCTGGAGCTGGCGAATGTGGATCATGTCGTCATGACGAACGATCCCTTCGATGATCGCGAGCGGACCCGCTGGCTGGATGGCGAGCAGACTGACGGCCGTTTCCATGCAGTGCTGCGGCTGGATCCGCTGCTGAATGAGTATGCGGACACCAAGCATCGGCTCAGAGAGTGGGGCTATGCAGTGGAAGACTCATGGACGGAGCAATCGATTCAGGAGGTGAAGCGCTTCCTGTCCGATTGGATTGCCCGCATGAAGCCGTTGTACATGGCCGTTTCTCTTCCGCCTGCGTTTGCATTTCCGGAGGAGTCGGATCGCGGCCGGATTTTGCGAGACTGCATCCTGCCGCTCTCGAAGAAGAGAAGCCTTCCGTTCGCCATGATGATCGGCGTCAAGAAGCGAGTTCATCCGGCGCTGGGCGACGCAGGCGATTTCGTGGCGAAGGCGAGCTTGGAGCCGCTTGAGCACTTGCTTGCCCATTACCCGGACAACAAATTTATCGTGACGATGCTGGCGCGGGAAAATCAGCACGAGCTCTGTGTGCTGGCGCGCAAATTCCGCAATCTGATGATCTTCGGCTGCTGGTGGTTTATGAACAACCCGGTCATCATTGAGGAGATGACCCGCATGCGCACGGAGCTGGTTGGGTTGAGCATGGTGCCGCAGCATTCCGACGCGCGGGTGCTGGATCAACTGATCTACAAGTGGAAGCATTCCAAGGCGATTATCGCGGAAGTGCTGATTGACAAGTACAGCGATCTGCTGGATACAGGCTGGACGATCGAGCGGCAGGAAATCGAGCGCGATGTCAGTGACCTGTTCCGCAACAATTTCTGGCGCTTCGTCGGCCGCGAGGACATGGTCGAGGTTCCTTCTTAAGGGCAGGGCCCCCCTCGCGGTATAAGTTTGCTGAAACTCGTGGACGATGCGGAATTTCGTAATAGCTGTATGATCTGAAAGGAAAAAGATTAGACAACTGCCGGGCAATGCGATACAACGAATACCGGTTCGGGCTATAGAGCTTTTACAAGGGGAGGAAGAAGGATGAATACGGATCAGAAGCCGGCTTCACCGGTGCAGGGCCAGCAGGTCGAAGGGCTGTCCCCGCTGGAATGGGGGATGGAGGCATGCCGGGCGCTGATGGCGACTTATCAAGCAGAGCAGCTTCCGCCAGCCGGCAAATGGCATTATCACCAAGGCGTATTTTTGTTCAGCATGCAGCGTATATGGGAGCAAACGGGGGATAAGGAATTTCTCGCTTACATCAAGGGTTACGTGGACAGCTTGGTCGATCCGCAGGGGAATGTCATCTGCGAGAAGAGCGAGCTGGATTCGATTCAAGCCGGTCTGCTGCTGTTCGTGCTGGATCGGGAGTTCGCGGACCCGCGCTACAAGCGGGCGGCGGAAAAGCTGCTGGCCCTGTTCCCGACGTTCAATCGCACCTCGGAGGGCGGCTTCTGGCACAAGGATAAATATCCGTATCAGATGTGGCTGGACGGCTTGTATATGGGCGGCGCTTTCGCTATGTCCTATGCCAAGCAGTATAACGACCCTGCCCTCTATGAGATGGTATTGGAGCAGGAGCGCCTCATGCGCAAGCACACGAAGGACGAACAGACAGGCTTGTATTATCACGCCTGGGATGAGAGCCGAAGCATGCCTTGGGCTGAGCCGCATACTGGCCGGGCGCCGGAATTTTGGGGACGGGCGATCGGTTGGATCGGGCTGGCGCTGCTCGATTTCCTTGACCTGCTTCCGGAAGGCCATCAAGCTCGTCCCGCCCTTATACAGGAAGTGCAGGAGCTGGCGAAGGCGGTTGTCCCTTATCAGGATGCGCACACCGGCCTTTGGCATCAGGTGGTTGACAAGGGCGACCGTCCGGACAATTGGCTGGAAACCTCGTGTTCCAGCCTGTTCGTCTACACGCTGGCCAAGGGCATTCGGCAGGGGTTCCTGGATCATGGTATGGCGGGATACGCCCGAAAGGGCTTCAGCGGTCTGCTCGACAAGCTGTACCGGGATGCCGCAGGCCGGCTCATCATGCCCGACATTTGTATTGGCACAGGGGTTGGCGACTATGCCCACTATGTCGCAAGACCGCGAAGCGAGAACGACCTTCATGGCGTAGGCGCTTTCGTGCTGGCGTGTGTGGAAATGGAGAAGCTGGAGCAGCAGCTTGACTAGGAGCCGATGCAGGCGCATCGACTGCGGTCGTCAGGCAATCGCAACCTGATGAATCGATGCGAAATTAGAAAAAGAAGAGCGCAACAATGTGTATAATCATGGTAATATAATGGAGAAAGCAAGTCTGTGAGGCTAAAGGGGGATGGTCATTTGCAGAGCAGAAGCTTGTTGACAAAAATGATCGTATTCGGCTGTTTGATCAGCATCCTCCCGGTTGTCTTCGTGGGCACTTTCTCCTACATCCGTTCGTCGAGCCAAGTGCAAAAGCAGGTGAACGTCGGAGAAATGCAATTTATCAAACAAGTCAATTCGAACATTGAGCAAATCCTCATGACGGTCAATCATACGCTGACGAACTTGGTCGATTCCACAATCATGGCGGACGTTTTGCGCACGCCTCTACGTGCAAGCGATTTCAGAATTTACAATGATTTGCGCAAGGAAATTAGCCACTTGCAGGCGTTCGATACGAAGGTGGAAGATGTGGTTCTGCTGAATGCCGAGCAAAACTGGCTGATCAAAAACTCGGGCCTGTACCGAATGGATGAGCACGCGGACCACCAGCAGTTCGCGGCGTTTTTTGCATTAGAGCAAAGCTCCGCCTGGGTGCTGCTGGACAATCAACAGTTCCGGGATAAAATCTCAAATTCGAACTGTGCGTATACCGTCAGCTTGGTCAAAAAGCTCCCTGTTCGCAAAGCAAATAAGAAAGCGCTTGCATTTGCGAATATACCGGCCTGCGCCATTGCAGCGCTCATTCAGGCGGAAGAGAGCAAGGAAGTCATGATCGCGGATGCGTCGAACCGCATTATCGCCCACAGCGATCCTGTGTGGATAGGCAAGTCCCTGCGCGATACCGGCTATTTCCGTGATCATGCAGAATGGGCAGGGGAGTCGGGCCAGTACCGCGTGCTGTATGAGAACCATCCGTACACGGTGACCTATTACCAGTCTGAATTCAATCATTGGACGTACTTGTCCGTCGTGTCCATTGACGAACTGACGCGTGAATCGAAGGAGATTGGTCTCTTTACCTTTGCGATCAGCATGATTATCATTGCGGTTTCGGTCTGCTTTGTCTGGCTGTCCAGCAAGCGCTTATATTCGCCTGTGCACAAGCTGCTGCAATTTATAACGGAGAACGGCAGCGAGGAAACCCGCAAGTCCAAAAATGAGCTGCAGATCATCGAGGAGCATATCCGCACGCTGTTCTCCTCGCATTCGCGCATGGAGTCCGAGATCAAGGACCATACGCAGCAAATCCGCACGCTGTTTCTGAACCGCCTGTTCACCGGCGCCATTCGGGCAGGGGAGCTGACAGAGCGTTTGGCCTACTTCGGTCTTGACCGGGCGGCGACCTCTTGGAGAACCATGTCGGTGCTGACGCTGCAGATCGATACGCTGGAGAACACGCGCTACGATCTGGCGGACATGGAGCTGCTTGCATTCGCGGTATCCAATATCGTGGAGGAGACTGTGCCGAACGAGCAGCGCCTGCCTACCGTGTGGCTGGATCATACGCTGGTGCTTCTGCTGGGTACGGAGAAAGACGCGGACGGGTGGATGAATGATTATGTATACCAGGTAACGGAGCAGCTGCAAGCGCACATCCAGGAATACTTGGGCTTATCTGTCAGCATAGGCATCAGCCTGCCGTTTCATGCCGTGAAGAAGGCGCCGCGTGCCTATCAGGAAGGAATGGAAGCGCTGAAGCATCGCATGCTGCTGGGCAAAGGCGTGATCATTCCGTTCCGCAATCTGAATGCCGGCAAGCATTCGATGCTCTACTACTACCCTGCGCAGGCCGAGCTGGAATTGGTTGATGCGATCAAGATCGCCGACAGGGATGAAGCGCTCAAGCAGCTGCGGGTTTGGATGGATAAAGCGTTCGAGCGTGCGCGTTCTCCGCAGGAGTACCAGGTGTCCATCATGCGCTTGCTGAACAAGCTGCTGGTCACCCAGCAGGAGGCAGGGATCAGCTATGAGCAGACGGGGGCGTATGGCAGCTCGTTCTATGAGGAGCTGCTGTCGCTTCATATGCGGGAAGAGATCGAAGAATGGTTCAAGGACAAGGTGATCCTTCCGCTGCTGCAGGTATTCAGCGATCGGCGCGATTCCCAGTATCATACGATCTCCGAGCAAATCATCGACATGATTCAGCAGTACTATGACACAGAGATCACGCTCGAGGAATGCGCCTCCAAGCTGCACTATAATGCCAATTACTTAAGCAGCGTCTTCAAGAAGGAAACAGGTTTAACCTTCAGCGAATACTTGACCAATTACCGATTGGCGATGGCCAAGAGTTGGCTGATAGAGACCAATATGACGATCCGGGAAATCGCGGAGAAGCTCAAATACAATAATCCGCAAAATTTCATCCGTTCTTTCCGGAAGCTGGAAGGAATGACGCCAGGCCTATATCGTGAGAAGTACAAGGAATCCGTATAAAGGGAGAACGAATGGAAGGGGGACCGCTCATGTACAGAAGGCCGTTGATTGCGCTGATTTGCATCTTGCTTGTATGGAGTGCTGCCGCCTGCAGCCGCGCGGACGTTCCGGATCCGCGGGCTGGCGGAACAGCTGATCGGGCAACGATCAGCATCATGGCCAATTTGTTCACCCGGGAGCCTCCTTCTGACATGCTCTTGTCGCTGATTGAGGAGGAGACAGAGACAGATCTGGATATTACCTGGGTGCCGATTGAGGCTTATGTCGACAAGCTGAACAGCTCCTTCTCTACGCGAACGCTTCCGCAAGTCGTCTACCTGAAAAACCAATCGACCTTTCAGCACATCAAGGAATTGATTTACGAGGAGCACTTTTGGGAAATCGGGCCTTATCTGCACGAGTACGAGCATCTCGGCAAGCTAAAGCCCGGCATTCTGGCCAATACGGAAGTGAATGGCAAGATTTATGCGCTGTATCTGGGCCGTCCGCTAGCCCGGCAAGGTGTTATCTATCGTCAGGACTGGGCGGACAGACTTGGTTTGGATGCGCCAGGCAATGTCGATGAGCTGTATGAAATGCTGCGGCAATTTACAGAGGAGGACCCGGACGGCAACGGGCTGGCGGACACCATTGGTCTCAGTGATCGGAACGATCTGGTCTACGGCGCGTTCAAGACGGTCGCTTCGTATTTCGGAACGCCGAATTATTGGGGCATGCAGGACGGCAGGCTGCTGCCCGAGTTCATGTTTCCGGCCTATCGGGAGACGATGGACTATTTCCGTATGCTCGTGCAGAACGGGTACATGAATGCCGATTTCCCGCTGACGAGCAAGGACAACCAATGGGATTTATTCGTGCAGGGCAAGGCCGGCGTGTACATCGGTTCATTGGAGGATGTGCAGCGGCTGCAACAGGAGCTAGCCCGGCATGACACGAATGCGTTGCTGGATGTGCAGAACCTGATAGCCGGACCTGACGGCGGGTACGGCATATGGTCGATTCCCGGCTACGGGAATGTTCTTCTGTTCCCCAAGGAATCGGTGCGGTCTGAGGAAGAGCTGCGGCGTATTTTAACCTTTTACGATGCGACCATGACGCCGAAGATTGCCAACTTGATGTTCTGGGGGATCGAGAACAGACATTATACGGTGGAGAATGGCAAGGCGAAGGAGATCGAGGATCACGATTTGATCGATCAGGAGGTTCGCAATTATCGCGGTCTGCTGATAGGCGAGCCGGAGACGAACGGACGTTACGAGGCGAGCCGTACCGTGCCTGCTGCGGTCAAGGCGGAAGCGCTGATTCATGAGAATGAACAATTCCTGATCCATGATCCGACTAATCCGCTCTATTCGCCGACGGATGTAGAGAAGGGGACGCTCCTTCAAGAGATTATCACCAACGCCACGTATGAATATATATTGGGCGAGATTGATGCCGCTGGGTTCGATGCCGCCATCCAGGCATGGCTAGAGCAAGGAGGCGAGCAGGTCATGCAGGAATACAACCGGGCTTATCGCATGCACAAGTACAAATGAATGTCGCTAGTTGAAAGTGGCATCTTTCTGCCCTCTAAGTCTGCGAAGACTAGAGGGCATTTTTTTGTTGGCGCAACAGCCGGGATTCATCTGCGGATTCGAAGAATCGAATATAAAGACCATAATCATTAGGTCAGATTCATGACGAAGGATGTCGGGAAATCCTTATGCGGCCTGGTTTGCTGCCAATCCAGGTGAGTTCAGGATTATGTACGTAACGTTCGGCTCCCCCTTATGATGGCTGTGAAAGCGATATCATAAAATTGGAGGTCGAACAATGGGTAACAAGAAAAAATGGTTTATTCTTCTATGCGTCATGGCACTCACTCTATCCGTATTTGCCGGATGCGCCAGCAATGGGAATAACAGCGCGTCGAATGACGGGAATACGGGGAACACTGGCAGCGATGCGAACGCGGGTGGAAACGAAGCGTCGAACGATCCGGTACAAATTGAAATCATGCTTCCCATGAAGGAGAAGGAAGTCCCTTCTGATCGTCTGGAGCTGCTGATTGAAGAAATGACGAACACGGAGCTCACCTTCCAATGGGTGCCGGACGGCAACTATGAGGAGAAGCTGAATGCGGCGTTCGCCACGAATTCCTTGCCGCAAGTTGTGTATATGAAAAACCAGAATACCTTCACACAATACAAGGAAGCGATGCGCGACGGCCAATTCTGGGAAATTGGACCGTACCTGCAGGAGTTCGAGGGATTGAGCAAGCTGAAGGACTCTATATTGGAGAACACGAAGGTTGACGGCAAGATCTACACACTGTATCTGGGACGGCCGCTGGCGCGTCAAGGCATTATCTACCGCAAGGATTGGGCGGACAATCTGGGGTTGAAGGAACCGAAAAATGTAGATGATGTTTACGAAATGCTGCGCGCCTTTACTGAAGATGATCCGGACGGCAACAACCAGAACGATACGATTGGCTTGGCGGATCGCGAGGATCTCGTATACGGCGCATTCAAAACCGTGACTTCCTGGTTCAATGCGCCGAACAACTGGGGCGAGAAGGACGGGCAGCTGCTGCCGGAATTTATGTTCGACGAGTACTTTGAAGCGATGGATTGGATGAAGCAGGTTCATTCGAACGGTTACATGAACAAGGAATTCCCGGTGACGAGCAAGGAAGACCAGCGCAACCTGTTCTATAACGGTACGGCTGGGATGTACGTCGGTTCTTTGCAGGATGTGAATGTGCTGTACAGCGAAACGAAGAAAAATTTCCCGGACATGGAATTAGACGTAGCTGCAATCATTGAAGGACCAAACGGCGACTTCGGCATGTGGACCATTCCAGGGTACGGCAATCTGATTATGTTCCCGAAGAGCGCGATCGAAACCGAGGAGGAGCTGAGAGACATTCTAGGTTTCTTCGACAAGCAGATGACAGCGGAACTGGCGAACCTCATGTACTGGGGCATCGAGGGCGAGCACTATGAAGTGGTCGACGGCGGAGCGAAGGAATATCTTGACAAGGCCGATCTCATTGCCCGCGAAGTAAAGGGTTATAAGGACAGCCTTATCGGCGAGCCGGAAACGAATGGGCGCTACGACGGCTATCATGAGCTGGAGCCGCGCGTGAAAGTGGAACAATTGATTCTGGAGATGGACCAGCATCTCATTCTGGACCCAACTGCTTCTCTGGATTCGGCTACGTATGCGGAAAGCGGCATTCGCCTGCAGGAGCTTATCAATGACGCGACCTTCAGATACATCCTTGGCGATATTGACCGGGATGGATTCCAGCAGGCCGTTGACAACTGGAGAAGCCAGGGCGGCGACAAGATGATTGAAGAATTCAACGCGGCATGGCAAGCCAGCAAATAAGTCAGACAGACTTTCGCGAGAGCAAACAACGGAGGCTGTTGAACGATCAACAGCCTCTTCTCTATCGAGTGGACGAAACTATTGCAGTTGCAGAAAGGAAGACAGCGAATGAGCGATCTTTCAGTTCAAAGCGCGCCGCCGGTTCAAACACGGACGCGGTCGGAACGCTGGCAGCGGCTCAAGCGCAACAAGCTGCTGTATGTGATGATCATTCCCGGATTGATTTACTTCGTTGTGTTCAAGTACATTCCGATGTACGGCCTGATCATCTCGTTCCAAAACTACAAGCCTCATCTAGGCGTAACCGGCAGCGAATGGGTAGGGTGGATGCACTTTGAGCGCTTGTTCCACGATCCTATGTTTTGGACGATCTTCAAGAACACCTTGGTGCTGTTCCTGTACAACATCCTATTTTACTTTCCGGTTCCGATCATCTTGGCGTTGATGCTGAATGAGCTGCGGAAGGAATGGTTCAAGCGCACGATCCAGTCGATCGTCTACATTCCGCATTTCATGTCCTGGGTTATCGTCGTATCGATCAGCTTCGTCATGCTGACACAGGATGGCGGGATCATCAATGATCTGATTGCGTATTTCGGCTTCAATAAAATCAATTTCTTGATGAGCACAGATTGGTTCCGGCCGGTCTATATTCTTCAGGTTATTTGGCGGGAGGCCGGCTGGGGAACGATTATTTATTTGGCCGCAATGGCCGCGATTGACCCGCAGCAATATGAAGCCGCCCGCATAGACGGGGCTAATCGCTTCCGTCAAATTTGGCACGTCACCTTGCCGGCGATTCGCAGCGTCATCATCGTGCTCTTGATTCTGAAGATCGGAGACGTGCTGGAACTGGGCTTCGAGCATGTGTACTTGCTTCTGAATGCGATGAACCGCGAGGTTGCGGAAATTTTCGATACGTATGTGTATACAGCAGGTCTGCGCCAAGGACAGTTCAGCTATTCAACGGCTGTCGGCTTCTTCAAATCGTTCGTCGGGTTGATTCTGATTATGATGGCGAACTGGCTGGCCAAAAAATTCGGAGAAGAAGGGGTTTACTAAGAGATGAAAAGGAGAGAGGCATATGGTTGAAGATCGCTCTATCGCCAGCCGACTGTTTGATGGTTTCATCTACGTTGTCCTCATCTTGGTGGCGTTAATTACACTGATACCGTTTATCCATGTGCTGGCTGGCTCCTTCACGACAACAGCCGAGCTGGCGCGCCGAGGCTTTGTGCTGTTTCCGACCGAATGGAGCTTGACGGCATACCGCTATATATTCTCAACGGACACCATATTCAAAGGGCTGGCCAATTCGATGGGCATTACCCTGTTTGGCACCATGTTCAGCATGTTCATCACATCTTTGATGGCTTACGGTTTGTCGCGAAGAGATTTGGACGGCAGGCGCACAATCATGTTCCTGGTTGTGTTCACCATGCTGTTCAGCGGCGGCTTGATTCCGACTTTTCTCGTCGTCAAGGAAGTCGGCTTGATTGATTCCTATCTGGCTCTGATTGTTCCGTTCACGATCAATGCATTCAACCTGATTATCTTGCGAAATTTCTTTCAGAACTTGCCCGAGGGCTTGGAAGAATCGGCGAAGATTGACGGCTGCAATGACTTCGGCATCTTCTTCCGAATCGTTCTGCCGCTGTCGATGCCGGCGATTGCCACGATTTCGCTATTCTACGCGGTGACGTATTGGAATACGTATCTGCCTGCCATTTTGTATTTGAATGATACGAATAAATGGCCGGTGCAGATCATTTTGCGGCAAATCGTTATTGTGGCAACCGGCCTCAGCTTCGACGATTCCGGCTTTGAGGATGCGGCGCTGCCTCCTTCGCAATCGGTCAAGATGGCGGCGATTATTGTGGCCACGGTGCCGATCCTGTGTGTCTACCCATTCTTGCAGAAGCACTTTGCCAAGGGCGCGCTGCTGGGCTCGATCAAGGGATGAGGCTGCCCGCCGGCGGGAGCACAAGAACAAGCGGCGTGGCGTGATTCCCTTATCAACAATCCGGCCAAAGTGCAGCGAAGTTGGCCAACAACCAGGAGGAGGATGCACGCGTGAACAAAGGGAGGCTCGAGCATTTGCTGCAGCGCATGGACAGCATGTTCGACGGTTTTCTGGAATGGACCGCAGGGCAGTATGATTCGGAGACTGGCGGTTTTTACTACGCGGCAAGCTCGGTACGGGATGCGCGCTTTCATCCCGATATAGAATCGACTGCCCAGGCGCTGAATATTTTGCAGCGGGAACGGCTGGCCGACGTCATGCCTGCGCGAATGAGGGAGAAGCTGATCCGGTTTTTTCAGCGTCGGCAGCAGCCAGGCACCGGGTACTTTCTTGATGGCCATCCGGCGATGGCCAAGGACGAAGTGATGGTGCAGCGGGCGCTGCGTTATGCGGTCGGGGCTCTCGCCAAGCTGGGGAGCAGCCCGATCTATCCGCTTCCCCTGCACGCCGGGGCGGCACCGGACTATGTGCGCAGCCCTGAGAGCTACATAGCCTATTGGCGCAGCATCGACCTCCGCAACAGCTGGAGGGGGTGTGACCGCCTGGCGACGTCGTGCATGTACATGGAGGACATGCCGGAAGAGGATCGCCAGCCCTTCCTGCGTGAATCGGTTCATTATCTGGCGGAAGCGCAGGACAAAGAAACCGGACTATGGGGAGAAGGCAGCTTCTATGTTCGCTTGTCGGGCGCATTCAAGCTGCACACGTTCTACAGCCGATTCGGGCTGCCCATGCCGCGAACGGATCGGATCTATGCCAGCTTGCTGCATGCGCTTCGGCATGAAGAGGCGACGGATATGTGCTATATCCGCAATCCGATCGACTTGCTTGCGTATATGAAGATACCGATTCCGAGCCAGGAATTGACGGAAATTGTGGAGATCACGATAGCCAATATGACGAGGCTGAGAAGGCAGGACGGCGGCTTCTCCCGGGAATTGGCAGGCTCCCCGCCGGCTCCGAATGTGGCGCAGGTGAAGCAAGGGGAGCGCTATCCCGGCATGCCCGAGCCGGTCTGTCTGGGCCGCGGTTTTGTGGAAGGAGATATGAATGCGGGAACCCAGGCGGCCTTAATCCGCTGTCGGGTTTATGCCCTTGCAGGGCTCTCGGCTGGTCCGCTTCCGCAGGCGGATCGGTTTTATTCGAGTTTGCGGCACTAGCAGCTTGCTTCGATGCGCAGGCATCCAGGAGGGAGGAATAGGGAATGGAGCCGTATGGACGATGGGAGCAGGTAGAGCCCGGCATCAAGCGCAAGATTCATCCGCCGGGCGAGCGTCTGATGATGATGGAGGTTGCATTCGATACGGACGCGGTCGGGGCCGAACACAGCCACCCGCATGAACAGTACACGTATTGTGTGCAAGGGAGGCTGGCCTTTAGTATTGATGGCCGGACCGTATACTTGTCCCGCGGGGACTCGCTGCATATTCCGAGCGGCTGCAGGCATGGCGTGAGGGCGCTTGAGCCAAGCGTGCTGCTGGATACCTTTACCCCATTGAGAGAAGATTTGCTCAAAAAATAGACAAGCGCGAGCTGCTTTCCGCGCTACTGCGCTGTTTGTGTTTGTGCGTAAGGAAAAGACCATCTTGGAGGTGTGCTTCAGCTTGGCCCATTATGCGATTACTGATTTTGGTGCGATAGGGGACGGAACAACCCTGAATACAGACGCCATCGCCGCTGCAATCGAGCAGTGCGCTTCCGCCGGGGGAGGTACGGTCGTGGTTCCTGCCGGCCGCTTCCTGACTGGACCGGTACGTTTGCAAAGCCGAATCACCTTGTATTTGGAGGCCGGGGCGGTTCTCTTGTTCAGCGATGATTTTTCACATTATCCCCCTGTCTGGACGCGATGGTCCGGTTATGAGTGCCACGGATTCACTCCGCTGCTGTTCGGCAGCGGGTTGACGCAAGTGAGTGTGAAGGGAGAAGGCTGCCTCGACGGACAAGGACATGCCTGGTGGGCAGTGAACCAGCGTCTGCGTCGGGGAGAACGCTACAGGTCTCCGCAGACAGACTTGCTTGCCAAGCTGAATGAGCAGCTGATTCATGCTGTCGCAACGAATATTGTGGAATGGGATTCGCAATTTTTGCGGCCGCCGCTGCTGCAGTTTTTGGATTGCCGGCATGTCAAGATCGAAGGCGTTACGCTGCGCAATTCGCCCTTTTGGAACACACATCTGGTGTATTGCCAGGATGTGCAGGTGCGCGGTGTCCGCTTTCAAAATCCGTCGGATACGCCGAATGGCGACGGATTGGACATCGATTCCTGTACGAATGTACGGGTCTCTGACTGTTGCTTCGATGTAGGCGATGACTGCCTATGCCTGAAGTCAGGCATCAATGAAGACGGCAGAAGAGTCGGCAGGCCGACAGAGAATGTGACGGTGACCAATTGCACCATGCTGCACGGGCACGGAGGTATCGTATTCGGCAGTGAAAATTCCGGCGGCATCCGCAATGTGACGGTATCCAACTGCCAGTTCATCGGCACAGATCGGGGCATCCGCATCAAGACCAACCGGATGCGAGGCGGTTATATCCGGCATTTGCTGCTGAACAATATTTATATGGAGGATGTGCTCTGTCCGCTGGCGATCAATGCGTTCTACCGACATGGCGTGGATGAAAGCGACCCGCTTATAATTGCCGAAGAGGCGGTCCCGGTAACAGAGAAAACGCCTATCGTGGAGCATGTGCGGATTTCGAACGTTACGGCGACCGGCTGCCGAGCTGCTGCGGGCTTCATCTACGGCCTGCCGGAGATGCCGATTCGGGATGTCGTCTTAAGCGATGTCTCAATTGCCATGAGCCGGGATGCCGCGGAAGCGGGCGGAGAGCCGGATATGGTCCGACCGACATTGGTTATGGCCGGGGCAGGCATTTATGCGCAGTATGCGGAGGGATTGGAGCTGTATCGGGTGCAGGTGGACACGCGCCAAGGTCCTGCGCTGACGCTGAAGGAAACAGCGAATACAGCCATCCATCATCTCAGCATGAAGCGGCTGCATCCCGATACGCCGGTTGTCGCGGCAGAGCGTGCCAAGGAGGTTCATATCGAAGGCAGGCAGGCGGCGCAGCATCCGCGGTATTTGCTGGAGCGGGAGTAGGGAGCAGCTCCCGCAATTATGATCCGTCCGCCAGTGACTTGTCGCGGTTATCCGTTTTCTGCCTATACCCGCCGGCCGCGACGCTAACGGAACCGACAGCCGTTATTTGCCCGTTGATGAGTGCGATTTCCTTGCAACGGAACCCATAGCCCTTATTACGGTCCAATCTCGTAGTTTTGGCGCCCCAACCACGAAATAAGGTCGCTCAGAACCGTTAGCGGGTGAACTCCTTCGGAAACGCCTGAATAACGGCACCTGGTTCCGTTAGCGATGCGCGGCAAGTTGTGGAAATCCGCGCAGAAGCAAGACGAACCCCGAACTCAGCGGCCATTCCATTGAATCGCCCATTCGAAGATCAGACGGGTGCCAGCATGGCCCCCGCGAGCTGCTAGCTTGTTCATAGGGGAGTTGAACAGCCGAACGCGCTAGTGCAGCTTGCGGTATTGCTCCGGCGGCAAGCCGGTATGCTTGCGGAAGGTAGCAACGAAATGGCTGGTATCGCGGAAGCCGCATCGGGCCGCGATTTCCTTCACTGTAAGCGCCGGCTGCTGGCCCAGCATTTCCTTGGCCTTGCGCATGCGCAGCGAGACGAAATAGGCGTAGGGCGACGAGGCGAAGGATTGCTGGAACAGCGCGTGCAAGCGCCTGCTGGACAGCCCCAATACTTGAGCCATCTCCTTCAATCCGATATTCGGATTATCCACATTTTGCTCCATCCAGTCCAAGACCGTCTGCAAGCTGCGCATCCCCGCCGCCGCGCTGGTCCGTGTTCCTGCTTGGCCATACCTCCCCAAGTACAACAGGAAATGGTACGTCTCCGTAGAAGTCTCCAGTCCAAGCATATCACTCCATGTTTCTCTGCGCCGCATCATCTGTTCAAGCAATCCTGTCAGCGGCGAGTCGGGCTGCCAGCGGAACATGGTGCTCTGCCGGATGCCTGCTGCGGCCAGAATACTGTCCACAGCATTGCCTTGAAACGTCAAGTACTGCGTCACCCATTGCGGATCGGACGCGCGATAAGCATGCGGCACATGCGGATAGATCAATATTCCCGTATGGGCTGGCAGGGTGAAGGCTTGTCCTTCCAGCCACAGCTTTCCTTCGCCCGCTTCTGTGTGCAGCCAATGGAACATCGGGTAGCCGTCAGGCCGCGAAACCGATTCCTGGTTCGGGTTGTGTCCCAAGCTCTCGACCCGTATGGGCAGCGGTTGGGCTGGCGGCAGCGTAAATACATAACGGCGCACTTGTGTCTGGTCCAACTCCGAACCCCCCTCCTCCACAGTTTCAGTTCCAGATTCCTATATCTATATCAAGAATATTATATGTTGCAGGAATCCTTCAAGATGTAAAATGGGAGTATCCTTATATCAACTATTCTTGTACACCAAAAAATGCGATAAAGGAAGTGGGACTGTGATCAATGAAAAACTGCCAAAAATTTGGTATGGCGGGGACTATAACCCTGAGCAATGGGATGCGGATGTATGGGCGGAAGACATCCGGATGTTCAAGCTGGCCGGCATTGATGTGGCAACGCTGAATGTATTCTCTTGGGCACTGAACCAGCCTGATGAGAATACCTATAATCTCGAATGGCTGGATGAAACCATTGACCGCCTTTATCAGAACGGCATCTATACCTGTCTGGCTACGAGCACCGGGGCGCACCCTGCCTGGATGGCCAAGCGCTATCCAGACATTCTCCGTGTAGATGCGCAGGGCCGCAAGCGCAGGTTCGGCGGGCGCCACAACTCCTGTCCGAACAGTCCGACCTACCGCTTGTATGCGCCGCGCATGGCTGCGAAGCTGGCAGAGCGGTACAAGGATCATCCGGGTGTGCTCATTTGGCACGTCTCCAACGAATTTGGCGGATACTGCTATTGCGACAACTGCGCGGCAGGCTTCCGCACGTGGCTGCAGGACAGATACGGCACATTGGATGCGCTGAACAAGGCTTGGAATACGCGGTTCTGGAGCCACCATTTCTATGACTGGGAGGAGATCGTGCCGCCGAATGAACTGAGCGAGGAATGGGGCGGAGGACGTACCAACTTCCAAGGCATCTCGCTCGACTACAGACGGTTTATGTCAGACAGTCTGCTGGAATGCTACAAGCTGGAGTACGACGAGATTAAGAAGCATACGCCGCATCTGCCCGTAACGACGAATCTGATGGGCACCTATCCGGAGCTTGATTATTTCAAATGGGCGAAGCATCTGGATGTCATTTCATGGGACAACTATCCTTCGCTGGATACGCCTGTGAGCTATACGGCGATGGTGCATGACCTGATGCGCGGCCTGAAGCAAGGGCAGCCGTTCATGCTGATGGAACAGACGCCAAGCCAGCAAAACTGGCAGCCCTACAATTCCTTGAAGCGGCCGGGGGTCATGCGCTTGTGGAGCTATCAGGCTGTAGCGAGAGGCGCAGACACGGTTATGTTCTTCCAGCTTAGAAGATCGGTCGGCGCCTGCGAGAAGTTCCACGGTGCGGTCATTGAGCACGCGGGCCACGAGCATACACGGGTATTCCGGGAATGCGCGGCATTGGGCAAGGAATTGCAGAAGCTGTCCGACCGGATTCTGGATGCGCGGGTGCAGGCGAAGGTCGCGATTGTGTTCGATTGGGAAAACCGCTGGGGCATCGATCTGTCGAGCGGACCGACTGTTGCGCTGGATTATGTCAAGGAAGTGCACAAATACTACGACGCTCTGTTTAAGCTGAACATTCAGGTCGATATGGTCGGCGTTGAGCAGGATTTGAGCGGTTACGATATCGTGATTGCTCCGGTTCTGTACATGGTGAAGGACGGGTATGCGCAGAAGCTGGAGGCATTCGTGCAAACTGGCGGAACCTTCCTGACCACTTTCTTCAGCGGCATTGTGAATGAAGCGGACCTGGTGACGCTGGGCGGCTATCCGGGCGAGCTGCGGGAGCTGCTCGGCATCTGGGCAGAGGAGATTGACGCGCTTCTGCCGGAACAGCGCAACCAGCTGGTGATGAAGCAGCCGTTCAAGAGCGGACAGCAAGCTTACGAATGCGGCATGCTGTGCGATCTGATTCATCTGGAAGGAGCAGAGGCTGTGGCCGAGTACGGCATGGATTTCTACAAGGGCATGCCAGCCGTTACGAAGCACGCCTATGGCAAGGGGACTGCCTGGTATGTAGCGACGAGTCCCGAGCCAGCCTTCCTGACAGATCTAATGAACGAACTTTGCGCGGAGAAGGGCATTCAACCTGTCGTGAAGCCGACCGATGGACTGGAAGTGTCCAGCCGTACGAAAAGCGGGGAGACGATTCACTTCCTGCTGAACCATCGGGCCGAGCCTGTCACAGCGGAGCTGGACGGAAATGCCTACATGGATATGCTGAGCGAACAGACGGTTGCGGGTTCGGTTGAAGTGCCTGCACGCGGCGTCGTGCTGCTCGCATCCTCGCAGGCCTAGTCGGTTCAGGACGCTTGATGGTTCCAGAGCGGGCAGCTTGTTGATCTGCACAGTATGCATGAAGGGATATCTGACCGGCATCCTGCAGCGAATCGCGCGGAATTCTCCGAGAATGGTCTTTCCAGGTGGCTTTAATCCGGGCGATGATTCGTCAGATGGCCGCAGTGTAGGTATTCCTTCAAATCTGTGTCGGATTTTTTATGCGTTCAATTGCAAGTCATTGAATATTCCATATTCGCGCACTACAATACTAGTATGAAAACGGTTGCTACAAACTACCTGAAGCAATGGAGGGCTATCAATTGAAACTGGCTGAAATGTTGGGGACACATGAGAACCGGCTATGGGCGTTGAGCAAGCAAATGGGCGTAGATTACGCAGTTGCGGGACTGCCCCCGGAGCAAAACGGCTTCAAGCCCTGGGATTATATGAATCTGCTGCACATGAAGCAACGCTACGAGAATTTCGGCATTCGCGTAGAGGTTATCGAATCGAGACCGCCTGCGAATAAAATCAAGCTGAATCAGCCTGGCCGCGATGAGGAAATCAAGGTCGTTCAAGAGCTGATCCGCAACATGGGCAAAGTAGGCATTCCCGTTTGGTGCTACGATTTCATGGCGGAATTCAACTGGTTCCGTACTTCGACTACGATCCGCACGCGCGGCGGGGCGCTAGTATCCGGGTACGACCATTCCTTGATGCAGGATGCGCCGTATACGGAAAATGCGCCAATCAGCGAAGACGAGCTGTGGACGAATCTGGAGTACTATCTGAAGGCCATCGTGCCGGTGGCGGAGGAAGCGGGCGTGAAGCTGGCGCTGCATCCGGACGATCCGCCGATTTCTCCGATCCGCGGCGTATCCCGCATTCTGACCAGTGCTGACGCGCTGCAGCGTGCGATTGATCTGGTGCCTAGCGAGTACAGCGGCATCTGCTTGTGCCAAGGCACATTGGCTACGGCAGGCGACGATATTCCGGCTACGATTCGCCGCTTTGCCGAACAGGATAAGCTGTTCTTCGTTCATTTCCGCGATGTGAGAGGCACGAAGGAGAAGTTCGAGGAGACGTTCCATGACGACGGCAAAACAGATATGTTCCAAGCGATGAAAACATACGCCGAAGTTGGCTTCGACGGGCCGGCCAGACCGGACCACGTACCGACGATGGCAGGCGAGAACAATGACAATCCTGGCTATGAAGTGCTTGGCCGCTTGTACGGCGTCGGCTACATCAAGGGCTTGATGGAAGCGACTTACGGTCAGAAGAAATAAGTTTGGATGCAGAAAAAGTCCTCAATCGATGGATGATCCATTCGATTGAGGACTTTTTTTTGCTTGAGCGTGCTTAGGCAGAAAGCATCTTCTATGCGGATGCAAATCCGGCCGCGATATTATGAGCTTCCATTTTTTATCCGTTGGGCAGATGCTGTTCCAGACCTAGTCCTTGCGCTACACGCCGGCCGTAGTCCGGGTCAGCTTTGTAGAAGTGCTGGATTTGCCGGATCAGAATGTCTTCTCTTTCGACGGGCTTCATGGCGTTGACAATCGTCTGGACCAGGCGTTCCTGTTCCTCTGCATCCATGAGCCGATACAGGTCTCCGGCTTGCGTGAAGTGATCGTCGCTGTCATAGGCGACGCTGGCTGCTTGTCCCGATACCGGGAATGGCGAAGTTCTGTGCTCCGGCGATTCCTTCGGGCCCTCGAAGCTGTTCGGTTCATAGTATACGCCGCTGCCGCCATTGGACCCGCCGGCCATTGCGCCGTCCCGCTGATAGTGATGGACCTCCGCCTTAGGCCGATTGATCGGCAGCTGCTGGTGATTCGCTCCAACGCGGTATCGGTGCGCGTCTGCATAGGCGAACAGGCGGCCCTGGAGCATTTTGTCCGGCGATGGCTCGATCCCGGGAACCAATGTGCCAGGCGAGAAGGCAGCCTGCTCGACCTCGGCGAAATAATTGTCCGGATTGCGGTCCAGTACAAGGCGGCCCACCTCTATGAGCGGATAGTCCTTGTGCGACCAAACCTTCGTCACGTCGAACGGATCGAAGCGGTACGTATCGGCGTCTGCTATCGGCATGATTTGCACATAGAGCCTCCAGGCCGGGAAATCCCCGCGATCGATTGCGTTGAACAAATCCTCCGTATGATAGTCAGGGTTTTCTCCAGCGATCTTGGCAGCTACTTCCTCGGTCAGATTTTGTACCCCTTGCTCGGTCTTGAAGTGATATTTCACCCAGACTGCCTCTCCCGCAGCGTTGACCCACTTGAACGTATGGCTGCCGAAACCGTCCATATGGCGGTATGTTGCCGGAATGCCGCGATCGCCCATCAAATAAGTAACCTGATGAAGGGATTCAGGGGAGAGCGACCAGAAATCCCACACGGCCGTAGGGTTTTTCAGATGAGTCTGCGGATGGCGCTTCTGCGTGTGGATGAAATCCGGAAATTTGATTGCATCGCGAATGAAGAATATCGGCGTGTTGTTGCCGACCAGATCGTAATTGCCTTCCTCTGTATAAAATTTAACGGCGAACCCGCGTGGATCACGGACTGTATCTGCCGAACCGCTTTCCCCTGCCACGGTGGAGAAACGGACGAACAGCGGCGTGCGCTTTCCGACGCCGTTGAATAGCTTCGCTTTCGTATAGGCGGACATGTCCTGCGTGACCTCGAAGTAGCCGTGTGCCCCGGCTCCCTTGGCATGAACGACACGCTCTGGAATTCGCTCCCGGTTGAAATGGGCGAGCTTTTCCAATAAGTGCACATCCTGTATGAGCGTAGGTCCCCTGGAGCCGGCAGTCATGGAATGCTGATTGTCTCCTACTGGAGCGCCCCAGCTAGTTGTGAGTTTTTTGTTTGTCATAAGACCACTCCCTGTCTAAAGTTGTTGGTAACAATGCTTCGATTATTCAATGATAACATTTCTCAATTGATAGTCAATACTTATTTATAATTATTTTAATTAAAGTTTTGTCAGTTCTGCGAACAGCTTCCTTGCAGCGGGAGAATGACTGGCCGTATGCTAGCAAGCGTTATACGGCGTATCGAAGCCGGCGGGATTCCTGTTGGTGCGTGAGTCGGAGATGTCCGGCAAGGTCAAGATTGCTGGAAGAGAAGGATGCCGCACACTGGAAGTGCCGAGCGCAAATGCGCGGAGCCTGATCCGCATGGTTTGTATGAAGTGCGAAAGCTCATGGGCAATTGGCCTCAAAAAAAAACGGAACGGCCATAAATGTCCGTTCCGCGATACCTCGTGTGCTTGCGGTCAAGCAAGAGCAGCTGGCTAATGCAGCATCGGAGGCGCCTGCCTCTGCGCGTGAGGCTGAATGATGTAGAGGGCTCTCTCCGTGGCGATCTGCAGCCGGTTCTCCTGCGAGCTTGCACGCAGGCTGCCCGGCAGCGGAATTTCGTACATGTGCCGGGGAAGCTCGGCCTCGCCATGATCCGCCTGAATTGTGCCCGGACCGTGGAGGCAAATTTCATGGCTGGCGAAGTAATCATCGCTGTCCGCTTGCTTGCTGCGACGTATTTCCAGCCGTTCCAGCTGCAGCTGCACCATGTCTGTATCGCCCTTTTGGCGAGATCCGATGTCCAACTCCCCCTTTTGGATCAGCAGCTGGCTTCCTACATGCGCCTCCAGCCAGGAAGTCGCTTCATTTATAGCCGTGTTCATTCGCTTCACCTCGTCTTCGTGATTTTCCTACTATCCCAAGATTTTTCCGGATTATGCGTTATCGTCGCAGGACGTGCCTATTAGAGGAGGATTGTAATGCATAATAATCTCGCATACCCATCGCAGTAAAATCGTGGTACTGTTTTTGTATGCGATTTCAAGAACGGGTTTGGGGGCGGTGAACGAATGAAAGACTTGTGGACGCTGCGCGGGTTTGTCTGGCGCTTTAGATGGAGGTATGTCATCGGCATTCTGTCGATCGTCATTACGGACCTGAGCCAATTGGCCATACCTTGGACGCTGGGGAGATTGACGGATGATTTGAACAGCGGACTGGGCTCCGCTTCTCTCATATGGACTTATATTGGATGGATTTTTCTCGCGAGTGTGGGGATTTTTATTTTTCGCTATCTATGGAGGGTGATGATCTTCGGCGTGGCCCGCACGCTGGAATACGAGCTGCGCAACAAGCTGTTCGCGCATTACCAGAAGCTCTCGCCCCAGTGGTACAGCAAGCGGAAAACGGGCGATCTGATGGCGCACGCCACCAATGACCTCCAGGCGGTGCGCTTCACGTTCGGCGGCGGAATGGTAGTCATGATCGATACGCTGGTGCTCTTCAGCCTGACCATTGCGATCATGGTCGTGACGATTGACTGGAAGCTGACCTTGATCGGCTTGCTGCCGCTTCCGGTTATGGCCTTTCTTGCGATCAGCTTCGGCTCCAAGATCTATGACCGCTTCCGGGATGCGCAGGAGGCGTTCTCCGCGTTGACCGACCGGGTACAAGAGAACATCTCGGGGATGCGTGTGGTCAAAGCATTCGCGCAGGAAGAGGAGCAGGAGCGCAGATTCGCGGACATTAATACCTTCAACTTCATGCGCAACATGCGCATGGCGAAGCTGCAGGCGTTCTTCAATCCGCTAGTGCAATGGGTGACTGGGGTCAGCTACTTGCTCGTCCTAGGCTTTGGCGGCATTCTGGTCATCCGCAACCAAATTACGATTGGCGATTTCGTCGCCTTCAACGCCTATCTCGGCTTGTTGATTGGACCGATTATGGGGATTGGCTGGATGATTAATATTTTTCAGCGGGGCGCTGCATCGATGAGCCGGATCAATGAAATTTTGTATTCGAAGCCCGACATTCAGGACAATCCGGCAGTCCAGCCAATAAGCAAGCTCAACGGCCATATCTGCATCGAATCGCTGACGTTCCGCTATCCGGGCAGCAAGGAGCCGGCTCTCCGGGATGTTACGCTCGATATTCCACAGGGCCAGACGGTCGCTTTGATCGGCAAAACCGGCAGCGGCAAATCAACGCTAGTCAACCTGCTAGTCCGGCTGTATGACGTAAAGGAAGGGAGCGTGCGGATTGACGGCCACGCCCTGAAGGAAATTCCGCTTGCGGTGCTGCGGCGCGATATCGGCATGGTGCCGCAGGAGAACTTTTTATTCTCGGAGACGATCCGCGAGAACATCGCTTTTGGTCTAGACCAGGCGAGCGAGGAGGAGATCGTCCGCGCGGCAGAGGATGCGCAGGTGCTGGACAATATTCAGGATTTCCCGGGCAATTTCGAGACGATGCTGGGCGAGCGCGGCGTAACCTTGTCGGGCGGCCAGAAGCAGCGGTTGTCCATTGCCCGCGCGCTGATTAAGCATCCGTCTATTCTCGTGCTGGATGACAGCCTGTCTGCTGTAGATACGAAGACGGAGGAAGCGCTGCTGGAGCGGTTGAAGCAGAAGCGCCGGGGGCTGACAACGATTATGATTGCGCACCGTGTTTCTACCGTACAGCATGCGGATCAGATCGTCGTGCTGGATGAGGGACGGATCGTGGAGCGCGGCACGCATGAGCAGCTGCTGCGGCTGGGCGGTGTGTATCATCACTTGTATGAGCAGCAGCAGCTCGAAGAACAAATTTCCGGGGAAATATAGGAGGGAGAGCCATGAGCATTCATGAGGAAGAAAAGCTTGGCAAAGCCTACGATGCCCGTCTAATCCGGCGCTTGCTCCGCTATACAAAACCGCATAAAGGGCTGCTCATCCTCTCCTTGGTGCTTGTTGCGCTCATTACAATTGCCGAGCTCTCGGGCCCCTATTTGATCAAGGTTGCGATTGACGATCACATTAACGGACTGCATTTGCCGATGGTGGATATGCAGGGGGAAGAAGTGCCGAAGGGCGTTCCGGCGGTGCAGCTTGATGAGCGAGTATTGGTGCGGGAGAAAAAACTGTCGGGCAAGCTCGAACCGGAATCACTGGCAATGAAGCCGGTATTTTACATCGAAAAGCAGGGCGATATGTATGCGCTAATGGAGTGGAGGGCCGACGGAGCGGAAAGGTTCATGGTCAAGCGTTTGACCGAGGAAGAGGTGGACCGCTTTCGCGATCAGGATGTGCGCGGCCTGTACTGGTTGTCCGGGCTGTACTTGTTCCTGGTGAGCTCCGCCTTTCTGCTGAACTATGGCCAGACGTATATCCTGAATTTGATCGCCCAGCGAATTATCCGCAAGATGCGCAGCGATATGTTCGCCCATTTGCAGCGGCTGTCCTTCTCCTTTTTCGACCGCAACCCGGTGGGAAGGCTGGTGACGCGCGTCACGAACGATACGCAAACGCTGAACGAAATGTACAGCAACGTCATGATCAATCTGCTGAAAGATTTCTGCATGCTCGCAGGCATCATGGTCTTTATGCTGCTGCTGAACGTGAAGCTTGCGCTCGTGGCCTTCCTGACCTTGCCGCTTATTGTTGGCGCCACGTTTGTTTACCGCAAATATGCCCGGGAAGCGCTGCGCGAGGTGCGCTCGAAGCTGTCCCGCATTAATGCCGCTTTGAACGAAAATATTACCGGCATGCGTGTCGTGCAGATGTTTCACCGGGAGCAGCGGCAATTTGATAAAGTGCATGCGATTAACCGGAGTCACTTTGACGCGAACAACCGCGAGCTGCATTTGTCTTCCTTGTATCGTCCGGTAATGGACTTCATTTATGCGATTGGCTTGGCCTTGATTATCTGGTACGGCGGAGGTCAGATGGTCAGCGGCGTGCTGGAATTCGGGGTGCTGTATGCCTTCATCGATTATGTCAATCGATTTTTCAAGCCGATTCAGGATATGGCAGAGAAATTCACAGTGCTGCAGCAGTCGATGGTTTCCTCGGAACGGATCTTCCAGATGCTCGACGAGCGGGATGAACTGCCGGAGCCGACGGCGCCGCGTCACCTGGACAACGTCAAGGGCGAGATCCGCTTCGAGCATGTGTCGTTTGCCTACAATCCGAATGAGCCTGTGCTGCACGATGTTGATCTGACGATATCACCTGGCGAAACGGTGGCCTTCGTCGGCGCGACCGGCGCGGGAAAGAGCTCGATTATCAGCTTGCTTTGCCGGTTCTATGATGTGCAGCAGGGACGCATCACGATCGATGGCGTAGATGTCCGCGACCTGCCGAAGAAGGAGCTCAGAGGCCATATCGGTCTTGTGCAGCAGGATGTCTTCTTGTTCTCGGACGATATCAAGACGAATATCCGGCTTGGCAACGAGCACATTGACGATGAGAAGGTGCGGGAGATTTGCCGCTTTGTGAACGCGGATGCGTTCATCGAGAAGCTGCCGCGGCAATATGACGAACCGATTCTGGAGCGCGGTGTCAATCTGTCCGCCGGCCAGCGCCAGCTGCTGGCAGTTGCGCGAACGCTGGCCTTCAACCCGTCTATCCTCATCCTGGACGAGGCGACAGCGAATATTGATACGGAAACCGAACTGCTTATCCAGGATGCGTTCGCGAAGATTTCCAAGGGGCGCACGACGCTGATTGTCGCCCACCGGCTGTCCACGATCCAGCACGCTGACAAGATCGTCGTGCTGCACAAGGGGCGCATTCGCGAGATCGGCAGCCATCAGGAGCTGCTGCGGCAGGATGGGCTGTACCGCAAGCTGTATGAGCTCCAGTATCGCGAGGCATACCGGGCTTGAATGGGACAGCGTATGGGCTCCAGT
Source organism: Xylanibacillus composti (assembly GCF_018403685.1). Lineage (NCBI taxonomy): Bacteria > Bacillati > Bacillota > Bacilli > Caryophanales > Paenibacillaceae > Xylanibacillus > Xylanibacillus composti. The sequence goes on along the minus strand of NZ_BOVK01000051.1, from coordinate 1,704 downwards.
AACACGGGGCATACATTGCTTGAATGGGACAGCGAATAGCGAATTGCACCGGGCTTGGAGCTGATCGCGAATTGCACTGGCTTTTAGTAACGCGTATCGAGAATAGGACTGGGCTTGAAGCTGTAATACCAAGAGGGTGCAATTGCCTAACGTCAGGGGTTGCTTTGCCGCTGTCCATAGCAAACGCCGTTTCTCGGATCGGAGGCAGCAACATATGGCTGTTCGCAATTTTCCTCTGTTTTCTCTACAATAGAGGGAGAATGATACAGAAGGAGGAAGCGAAATGTCCAATCGTCAGGAACTCGCGACGTTCGCAGGCGGATGCTTTTGGTGTATGGTTTCGCCGTTTGAAGAGATGCCGGGCATTATCAAGGTTGTGTCGGGCTACACAGGCGGCCACAAGGAAAATCCGACCTATGAGGAAGTTTGCTCCGAGACAACAGGCCATTACGAGGCTGTGCAAATTACGTTTGATCCCGAGGTATTTCCGTACGAGAAGCTGCTTCAGCTATATTGGCAGCAGATAGATCCTACTGATCCCGGCGGCCAGTTCTATGACCGAGGAGACTCTTACCGGACGGCTATCTTCTATCACAATGACGAACAGAAGGAGCTGGCGGAGCTGTCGAAGCAGGAACTGGCGACTAGCGGGCGCTTCGATAAACCGATCGCCACGCAAATCTTGCCGGCTGGTCCATTCTATGAGGCGGAGGAGTATCATCAGGGCTATCATCACAAAAACCCGGCTCACTACAAGCGTTATCGGCAAGCGTCTGGACGGGACGAATTTATCGAGAGGCATTGGACGCGCAAGGGCAGTTCAGAGGAGCTCAGGCAGCGCTTGAACTCGATGCAGTATGAAGTCACGCAGAACAATGGTACTGAGCCGCCCTTCCGGAACGAATTCTGGGACCACAAGCAGGAAGGGCTTTATGTGGACATCGTGTCGGGCGAGCCGCTGTTCAGCTCATTGGACAAGTTCGATTCCGGCTGCGGCTGGCCGAGCTTTACGAGGCCGCTGCACGGCTATCATGTAAAGGAGCGCATGGATCTCAGCCATGGGATGGTGCGGACAGAGGTGCGCAGCCGCTTCGCGGACTCCCATCTCGGCCATGTGTTCCCGGACGGCCCGCGCGACAAGGGCGGCTTGCGCTACTGCATCAATTCCGCCGCGCTCCGCTTCATCCCAAAAGAGGATCTGGAGAAGGAAGGTTACGGCGAATATCGCACCCTCTTTGAACAGAGCTGAGAAAGTGCAACCAGCACAAGTCAGCCAATTGGATGCGGGCAGGAAGGGGCGCATAGTGGGAAATATTGGTCTTATAGGCCCGCGAACGCTGTCTGCTTGCATAATAGCGGAACAAACTGGTCGTATTCAGCCTATTTCGGCGCATGGTCAAGCGGAATGATGGAAATAAGACCACGAAAGTCCGCTAACCGCCGCGCCACTCCACTACCGTCCAGGATAAGACCAGGAATTCCCGCTAAAGTGCAGCGGTAGCCTTGCAACGATTGACTTGCAGCGGTAACCATGCACGGTTGCTTTGCAACGATTGCGTACAACGGTAGCCCGTAGCCTCGCAGCGCCTTGCAGCGATGCCCGCAGCGGTTGCTGCTTCCGAGGCGCGGCCAGTGGCAGTCTGATGGGCTGCCGGGCAGGAAGGGGGCGCATAGCGGGAAATCTTGCACTAGCCTTGCATCAAA
>NZ_BOVK01000050.1 GCF_018403685.1 Xylanibacillus composti | reverse complement strand
GACCTACACGGTGAATGTGGGAAACGAAGTAACACAGGTGACGGTAACCCCGGCAGTATCTCATGATGCTGCCACGGTGAAGGTCAACGGCGATGCGGTCACGAGCGGTTCCGCAAGCGACCCGATTCCGCTGAATGTCGGTCCCAACACGATAGAGGTGGAAGTGAGCGCCGAGGATGGCACGACAACGAAGACGTATACCGTGACAGTGGTGCGTGCGGCGAGCAGCGATGCCGATTTGAGCAATTTGGCGTTGTCCGGAGGAAGCTTGTCCCCCGCGTTTGCGAGCAGCACCATCACCTACACATCCAGTGTAGGGAATGAGGTAAACAGCTTGACCGTAACCCCGACAGTGGCAGACAGCACAGCGACGGTCACGGTGAACGGTACAGCTGTGACGAGCGGTTCTGCAAGCGACCCGATTCCGCTGAGCGTAGGAGACAATCCGATTACGGTCGTCGTCACAGCAGAAGACGGCACGACGAAAACTTACACCGTAACAGTGACACGGGCAGCGAGCAGCAATGCAGACTTGAGCAATTTGACATTGTCCGCAGGAAGCTTGTCCCCCGCGTTTGCGAGCGGGACTATCTTGTACACATCCAGTGTAGGGAATGAGGTAAACAGCTTGACCGTGACCCCGACAGTGGCGGACAGCACAGCGACGGTTACGGTGAACGGCACAGCTGTGACGAGCGGTTCCGCAAGCGACCCGATTCCGCTGAACGTCGGTCCCAACACGATAGAGGTGGAAGTGACCGCCGAGGATGGCACGACAACGAAGACGTATACCGTGACTGTGACACGAGCAGCTAACAGCAATGCAAACCTGGCCAATTTGGAATTGTCGCACGGAACGCTTGACCCCGTATTTGAAAGCAGTAAAAACACGTATACAGCTAACGTAGGGAATGATGTCGCTGTTCTTGCCGTAACACCCACAGTCGAAGCAGCTACCTCCACAATTACCGTCAATGGCTTGCCCGTTGCAAGCGGAGCAAGTCAAACAGTTGAACTGGAGCCGGGTCTAAACAGGTTAACGGTGAAAGTTACAGCGGAGGATGGAACAAGTAAAGACTACGAGATCGACATACGGCGATACAGCTCGCTGCTAAACGGCCTTGCGCTAAGCGAAGGAAGCCTGTCCCCGGGCTTCGATCCGGCAACTGCATCGTACCAGGTGAGCGTAACAAATAGCGTGTATGCCGTAATCGTGACGCCGTTGCCCATGGATGATACGGCAGATATCAAAGTGAACGGGATGACACCAACGAACGGAAGTGTGCAGGTTCCCCTTGACGTTGGAACGAATAAAATCACGGTAGAAGTAACGGCGTTAGATTTGTCTAGCTCGCTTTATACGATTCAGATCAAAAGATTCAGTATCGATGCCAGCTTGAGTAGTCTGACAATCCATTCAGGCACACTGGCACCGGATTTCACACCAACGGTTATGCATTATTCTGCCACAGTGACCAATGATGTATATGCCTTGAATGTAACTCCGACGGCCGCCAATCTCAACGCAGTGATCACGGTGAATGCTGCTCCCGTAACAAGCGGAAGCGCCATTGCTGTACCGCTTGAGGTAGGCAACAATACGATCACCATTGCAGTCGTGTCCGAAGATGGCACAACGGATGAAATCTACACATTGGTTGTTGCCAGAGAAGCGCTGCGCACTGTTGCTGATTTAAGCGCATTGACTGTCAACTCTGGCGCCTTGGAGCCGGCATTCGATCCGCTGCATACGGAGTATTCGGTAACCGTAGAAAGCAGCGTGACGAGTATTGCGGTCACTCCAGCGGCTGCGGACGAGAAGTCATCCATTACTATAAACGGGCAACTGGCGGACAGCGGCCAACCGTCGGCAGCAATTCCACTGGCTTATGGCAGCGATAATCAAGTAATCATCCGGGTAACTGCCGAAGACGGCAGCAGCAAGACTTATCGGATTACAGTGACTCGAAGGCCGTTGAGCCATAACGCCAACCTTATCGGAATCACATTGTCTTCCGGAACGTTGACGCCTGCATTCACACCTGACCAAACCACTTACAGCGCAACAGTGGCAAACAGAGTGACCGAAGTCACTATCACGGCCAGCGCTGAAGATGCGGAGGCGGCCGTCAGCATTGACGGTGAACCGGCAGCAACCGGCTCGCAAGCTGTAACAGTGCCCGTTCATGTAGGACGCAACAAATTTGACATTGTGGTAACAGCAAGGGACGGCAGTGTGCGGGAGTATGAGCTGGATATTTGGCGGAATAATCGCGCCGGCAACACACCAGGCGGGTCTAACAGTCCCTCGTCGTCTTCTTCCGATGATTTTGAGTTAGGAACGATTGTGCGGGATACAGCGCCGAATGGGCAATCCCGAATTACGGTGATCCTGGACCCGGATAAGCTCGGAGAAAAGCTGCAAAACGAAGGCAGGAACGCTCCTATCCTTATTCGGATTTCGGAGGCTGTAGATCAAGTTGTGACACAACTCGACGGGGCGAATCTGCAACTGATGCAGTCCTTGCAGGCGGAGCTTAGAATCCAGACGGAAACAGCAACCTACACTCTTCCCATGCATCATCTGATCTTGGATCAGGCTATGAGTGATATTCAGGCACATATGAGCTTCGAGGTGACGATCGCTTCCTTGACAGAGGGCGAAGCGGAACAAGTCAAGGCTTATGCAGATCAGGCTAACCTGACTCCGCTCATCTTCCCGGTGTCATTCTCCATTGCATTGGCGGATGGAGAGGAGCGTACTGGAGTTGCGCAATTCCATGCTTACGTGACCAGAAGATTGGTTGTTCCGGATGAGGTCGATCCCGGCAAAATTACAACAGGGGTGATTGTGCTCCCGAATGGTACGTTCCATCATGTGCCGACGAAGGTGGTTCAACAAGATGGCAAGTACTATGCCGAGATTAATAGCTTAACGAACAGCGCGTATACGCTCATTTATAACGAAGCAACCTTCGAGGATGCGCAGCATCACTGGTCCCGAGAAATCGTGAATGAAAGCGCGTCGCGATTAATCGTCAGCGGCAAGTCTGCCACGAGCTTCGATCCGAACAGCCCCGTGACGCGCGCGGAATTCGCAGCTATGCTGAACCGTGCGCTGGGCCTAAGCCAGACGACGAAGCAGCCGTCGTTCCGAGACGTTCCACGGACGGCTTGGTATTATGAGCCCGTCGCCATAGGCGAGGAATACGGGCTGCTCTCCGGCTTCGAGGACCAAACCTTTAAGCCGCGCGCCACAATAACAAGAGAAGAAGCGATGGTAATGATGAGCCACGCCATGAAGCTGGTTGGCCTGAGCGGGCCTGCCCCAGAACAGATGGACACAGTGCTCGGCCAGTTCCGCGACAGCTCGCAAATCAGCGCATGGGCTCGCGCAGCGGCGGCAGCCTGCGTTGACGCGAAGATCGTTCGCGGCAGCCACCAGCAGCTTGCGCCAAAATCGAATCTGACACGGGCTGAGGCCGCAACCATGATCATGGGATTGCTGGAAGCGGCGGATTTGATCTGATCTGAGCGAATACACCCTCTGTATGGACACGGGATTCCGAATTCAGGATTTCCCTCCATGGGAGGGTGTATATTTTGTTCAAGGGCGCATAGCTGGCTAAATGCGATGAGTTTGACTAGGACTGGCTGCCCGTTTTGGAAGGGGCACTTCCCATGGCAGCATGTGAACGGGAATTGTCCAAGTTTCTAACAATTGCAACAGAGAAGGCCAATGTGGTAGCTGCAATCTGCCTGATTATGGTCACTTGCCGCTTTCTCATGCTATGTGCTCATTCCTTCCATCCGTATTTGCCGGCTCTTCATCGTATCGGTGAAATCTGAAAGAAGGTGAAACAAGGCTTAACGTTCATTAAAAAAAATGCATGAGGAAGGGGGAAGTGTGAAAAGGAATGCAAAAAACGCCGGAACACTATGTCCCGGCGGTCCTTGTGCGCCGATTACACGCTGGCGGCTTTATTCTTCAGTTCATAAATGTATTGGGAAATGACATGTGCCATGTACGTGCACGTCCTCGACTACGCCGTAGTTCTTAGAAGGAATCTGGAGAACGATATCAGAGTGCTCGGCCATCTTGCCTTGATAATCGCCAATCATCGAAACGGTCGTGGCTTGGTTGGAGCGTGCATAAGCCAAGCCTTGGACAGCGTTCTGCAGCGATGATTTTGTGCCTGCCGCAGCGGAGAGCTTCCGGGAGCATGCGCTGCAAAACGCTTATAATTCGTATTTCCACGGCTCGTTCTATTGGGGCGACTGGGATATGTACTGGACCGATCATCACGATGACAAGCAGAATATGGTCTTGCGCGCAGTCAGCGGCGGCCCGGTATATTTCAGCGACAAGACGGGCAGGACGAAGGCTGAGCATGTATGGCCGCTGATATACCGCGACGGACAGGATTATTCACTGCGATCAGCCTGGCCAGCCGACAGCGGATTGTCTGACTATCGATCCTGTTCATGAACCGAAGCCGCTGAAGATTTGGAATCGTATCGGAAGTGCAGGGGTGCTGGCAGCCTTCCATATCCACGAGCGGGATGTCGAGATCGAAGGCAGCATCAGCCCGGCAGATGTACCGGGACTTGCAGGGAGTTCAGAGATAGACGAGTCATTTATCGTCTACGAGGCAACCCGACGTCAGCTAATGCGGCTCGAGGCGAATGAACAGCTTCCTGTTCGTTTGCAGCCGAATGAGGCATCCTTATATGTCATCTTGCGGGAACAGCCGGTTGTTACGCCGATTGGCCTTGTTCAGAAGCTGCTGTCAGCAGACGCGGTATTGACATGCCGGACGACAGGCAGGCAAACGACGGTAACATAGGAACAAAAAAACCGCAACTCCCATTGACAACAGGAATGAAAATCATTATCATTAACTATGGTCGAACTGATAATGATTATCAATGATTATCATTGTACATAATCGAAACAGGGAGTGGTTGAACGTGTCCCGTTTATTCGCAGATAAGCTGCATATTTCTTACGGCAGTCAGCCGATTGTCGAGAATCTTGATCTCGCCATTCCAGATGGCAAAGTGACCGCACTGGTGGGCGCGAACGGTTCGGGGAAATCAACGATTCTGAAGACGATGGCGCGCTTGATGAAGGCCAAGAAGGGGACGGTCTACTTGGATGGCAAGTCCATCTCGCAAATGCAGACGAAGGAGGTTGCCAAGCAGCTGGCGATTCTTCCGCAGAATCCGGTCGCGCCGGAAGGTCTGACCGTCAGAGAGCTCGTCGCATATGGACGCTTTCCGCATCAGAAGGGGCTTGGCACCTTGTCGAAGGAAGATAAAGCGATGATCGAATGGGCGCTGCAGGTCACCAAGATGGAGGAATTGGCCGAACGCCAGATCGAGTCCATGTCGGGCGGACAGCGGCAACGAGCCTGGATCGCTATGGCATTGGCACAGGGGACAGACATTCTGTTCCTCGACGAGCCGACGACGTATTTGGATATGGCCCATCAATTGGAAGTGCTCAAGCTCTTGGAGCAGCTGAATCGGGAAGAGGGCAAGACGATTGTGATGGTTGTCCATGATCTGAATCACGCCGCGTTGTATGCCGAGCATATCGTTGCGATCAAGCGCGGCAAGATCGTGCAGGCAGGCGATCCGGCGAAGGTTGTCACAAAGGGCATGCTGCAGGAGGTGTTCGGTATTGAGGCGGATGTGATTCCTTGTCCGCGTACCGGCGCGCCGCTATGCTTGCCATACGCATTAGTTGAGGAAGCGGGCAGCTCTGTTGTTCCGCTGAATGCAAAAACAGAACGGGCGCTGCAACCGCAATCTGGCAGACTGGAACGCGTTCAATCTTTATAAAAAAAACAGCAGCTTTCGCAACAGCAGGAGAGGGGAACTACATTCATGAAAACATTCGTCAAGCCATATTTACTGCTTATGATTTTATCCTTGGTTCTGGTTACGGCCGCCTGCGGCACAGCGGCTAATAATGGTGACAATCATGGAGCTGCGTCCAACAGCCAGGCCGGGCATGAGGACGGACATCCAGCCTCTCAAGACGACGTGTCCCCGGGGGATGAGGAACAGCTGGACGAGCCAATCACGATCGAACATGCGATGGGAACAGAGACAATCGACACGTACCCGAAGAAAGTCGTCGTGCTCGAATGGTCGCTCGCTGAGAACATGCTGGCCTTGGGTGTCCAGCCTGTAGGTGTCGCCGATATGGAAGGCTATAAAAATTGGGTTGGCGCCGGGGAGTTTGATGCCAGCGTGATCGATGTGGGAACGCGCCAAGAACCGGATCTGGAAGCGATCGCCGCTCTCGAGCCGGACCTGATTTTCGCCGTTGATTTCCGCGTAGCCCATTCCTACGAGCAGCTGGATCGGATTGCGCCGACTATCGTATTCGGTTCCGAGTTCGAGGAGAATTTGCGGGATCCATATCACTATATGGAAGAAACGTTCTATACGATGGCCCAAGTGTTGGGCAAGACGGAGAAGGCGGAAGAGGTGATGGCGCATCTGGAAGGTGCGTTCGAGAATGCGAGTCAAGCCTTGAAAGATGCGGGCCGGGATGGTGCGCCTTTCGTCATCAGCCAGGCTTGGACCAACCAGAATGCAGCAGTCATGCGCCTGTTTACAACCAATTCGATGGGGTCTCAGCTGTTGGAGAAGATCGGACTGCACAATGCGTTCGAATCGGATGTATTCCAGCCGAATGGGTTTGAGACAGCATCCGTGGAACGCTTGGCCGATGTGCAGGATGCGAACTTCTTCTATATTGCACAGGACGATGACAATCCGTTCGAGAATCAATTGAAGGACAACGCCGTCTGGAACGGACTGAATTTCGTGAAGGAAAACCGCTACTACGCCTTGGGCGGCGACATGTGGCTGTTCGGCGGACCGCTGTCATCGGAAAGAGTGGTTGAGAAGGCAGTCGAACTGCTGACCCAATGAGACAGAAAGTGACCTCGGCCCCCGCCCCGGCGGTGTGGACTACATTTGGCATGACATTCGGAGGAGGGCTGCTCCTCCTTTTTGTCCTTCTGTTCATTAGTCTGGCGCATGGCCAGGCGAATGTGTCTGTTCATGCTGTGCTGGAGGCATTGTTTGCACGAGCGGACAAGCTGGAGCATCATATCGTATGGGAGATGCGCTTGCCGCGGGCCGTCATGGCCATGCTGGCAGGTTCGGCATTGGCAGTGGCTGGGGTACTGCTGCAAACGATTACGCGCAACCCGCTCGCTTCGGCGGGGACATTCGGCATCAATGCCGGTGCCTATTTCATAGTCGTGTTGGCCGCCGTGTTTCTGCCTGCGCTGAAATCGGAAATGCCGCTGCTGTTGGCATTTGTGGGCGGTGCATGCGCCGCAGGCATGGCGTACGTGCTTGCCGGAGGAAAGCGAAGCACGCCTGTGCGCATGGCGCTTGCCGGGATGATTGTTACGCTGGTGCTCTCGTCCTTCACCAGCGCCATGCAGCTGCTGTTCGAGAATGAGACGAATGGGCTGTTTCTCTGGGGCTCAGGCTCGTTAATACAGGATAATTGGAAAGGCGTACAGCACGGGTGGGTCTGGATAATCGCCGGCTTGGTCATAGCGGTACTAATGACCCGGGCGCTGGATATGCTGGAGCTGAGTGAAGAGACTGCCCAGGCTCTGGGTCAGCGGGTAGACCGTATGCGGATCGTGGCACTGCTCGTCGCAGTGCTGCTCGCTGCAGCCACTGTAAGTGTAGTGGGACCAATCGGATTTGTCGGGCTGATCGCTCCGCACCTGATTAGATTAATGGGATTTCACAGGCACCGCTTGCTCATTCCAGGAAGTGCTTTGTGGGGAGCCAATGTGCTGCTGCTGGCAGATATCGTCTCCCAAATGTTCCGCAGCACGATCGGGGAGCTGCCGGCAGGCGTCGTCACTGCGATTTTGGGGGCCCCGTGGCTAATCTGGCTCGCACTGCGCAGTTCCAGAGAGGAGGCCGCCGCTGTGGGCGGTTCGAGCTCGATGAGCATTGGCATGTTGCACAATCGGCTTCCTTATCCTGTTCTGCTGTTCCTTGCCGTCAGCGTGCTGGCGCTTTGCTCGATTGGCAGCTTGCTGTGGGGAAGTACACGCATTCCGTTCACAGAATGGATGGCGGTACTGACTGGACAAGGGGAGAATGTGCTGCTGCAGCTGCGAATGCCGAGAGTGGCCGTTGCGATTCTGGCTGGAGCAGCATTGGCTGTGGCTGGAGCGACGATACAAGGGGCCGTACGCAACCCGCTGGCGGACCCGTCGATCATAGGCGTTACGTCGGGCGCAGGAGTGGGTGCGCTGCTGTGGATCACTGTAATTCCTTCCGCCAGTGCGGCATTCATTCCTTTGGCCTCCATGGCTGGAGCGGTGCTCTCCGCTGTCGTCGTCTATGCATTGGCGTGGAGAAAAGGGCTGCATCCGACTATACTCATCCTGATTGGCATTGCTGTGACTGCCGTGAATTCGGCGATCATCCATTTCCTTGTCATCCAGTCTGGCATGAGCGCAGCACCGGCGCTGGCCTGGCTGGCTGGCAGCACGTACGCGCGGGAATGGGGCGAAGTCAACATGCTGCTCGCCTTTCTCGTCATCTTGCTGCCTGCTGCCTGGCTGCTCGGCAAGAAGGTAGACTTGCTTGCGTTCGGCGACCAGACGTCGATGGGACTCGGGCTGAAGCTGCAGCGGACACGCATTTATGCGGCTGGCATTGGCGTGATGCTAGCTGCTGCCGCGGTCTCCGCCGTCGGCACGATTGGATTTATCGGTCTGCTTGCGCCGCATGCGGCCCGTATGGCAGTCGGTCACAATCATAGGCGGCTCGTACTGTTGTCTGCAGTGTTGGGCGCCATCATGCTGGTCATTGCCGATGTCATTGGCAGGGTGGCGCTGGCGCCGAAGCAAATACCGGCAGGATTAATCGTTGCCTTGATCGGCACGCCCTATTTGCTGATGTTGATGTTCCGGAGCCGAATGAGACGATTCTAACAAAGGAGTGTTCAATATGTTTATTCAAATTCGCACTATTACGGTGAAAGAAGGATATGCCGAACAGGTGACAGAGCGCTTTTCCGGAGATAGCCCGATGGACAAGATGGAAGGCTTGTTAGACCGTACCATTATGGTGAACAGAAAGAAGCAGGAGCATGAGGAAGTCGTCGTGATGGTACGCTGGGAATCGATAGAGGCGTGGAAAAATTGGGAGAAAAGCGATGTGCACATTCAAGGGCATCGGGAGAATAGAGGCAAGCCGAAGCCGGACTATATTATAAGCACCACCGTGAACATGTATGAGGTAGCAGCGGTAAAACCGGGTACGGCAACCGCATAGCACTGGCACAGAATCTTTCATAAACCATTGTTGTAATAACCGAAAGCGACGGGAGCGCGGACGGTTATTTTTTTTGGCCGCAAGCAATACTAGCTCCATCACTGATGAAGGATAACGTTGACAAGAGGGCTGATTCAAGTTTAGTATCAGGTTATCGATAACTTAAGTATATAAAGGAGGGGTGGTTGAATGTTGAAGCAAATGACAGCTGAAATTGAGAAAGAGCTGCATGAGCATATTATGCCTTTCTGGCTCAATTTGATCGACCGGGAGCATGGCGGTTTTTATGGACTTATGGATGTGAACCTGAATCTGAATCGCAAGGCCGATAAGGGCGGCATCGCAACGGCCCGCCACTTGTGGGCATTCTCTTCGGCTTATCGGGTTACTGGCAAGACGGCTTATCTCGAGGCTGCAAAGCACGCCTATGCTTTTTTGAAGGAAAAGCTTGTGGACCGGGAATACGGCGGGCTGTACTGGCTGGTTGATTATCAGGGGAATCCGTCAGATGACCGGAAGCATGTATACTGCCAAGGCTTCGGCGTCTACAGCCTGAGCGAATTCGCGCGGGCGACGGGCGATCAGGAAGCGCTGGCGCTGGCTCGCGAGCTGTTCGCGCTGATGGAGGAGCGCGGCTTCGACGAGGCGAACAACGCTTATAAAGAAGAATTCACCAGACAATGGGAAGAAAAGCCGAACGTCAGTCTGAGCGAGAACGGCGTGCTGGCGGATATTACGATGAATACGCATCTGCATGTCTTGGAAGCCTATACAACCCTGTATCGGGTATGGCCGAATGAGCGCCTGAAAGAACGAATGATCAATCTGATGAACCTGTTCCGGGATCGGATTTACGATGCGGAAGGCAAATACAACAAAGTGTTCTTTAATAAGCAATGGGAAAGTCTTCTGGATCTCAAATCATATGGGCACGACATTGAAGCCAGTTGGCTGCTGGATGAGGCAATCAAGGCGGCGAATCTGACTGACGATTCCTATTTGCGCATGGTTAAGGAGCTGGCGTATGCGATTGCAGATACTGCGGTTCTGCCGGACGGCTCGATCGCTAATGAAATCCATGGAGACCAGTTGGACGACAGCCGGGTTTGGTGGGTGCAGGCAGAAGCGATAGTCAGCTTTGTCAATGCCTACGAGCGCACGCAGGATCAACGGTTCATCGAGCTGGCTCAAGGGGTGTGGGACTATACGAAGCAGGCGATCATTGACCATCGTCCCGGCGGGGAGTGGTATTGGTCTGTTGACGCGGATGGCAAGCCTACGAGCCGCAACGTGGCTGATCCATGGAAAGCATCCTATCATAACGGACGGTTCTGTCTGGAGATGATTGAACGGAATGCGCATTGACAAAAAAACAAGTCCATTGTATGATTTACCGTTAGTGTATGTGTGTCATTTTAAATCGTACTAAAGGATGAGTATAAAAAGGGGGGACAGCATCTGAAAAGCAGCGGAAATGTGACAATGCGCGATATTGCGAACAAACTGGGCGTCAGCAGCGTCACAGTCTCGAAGGCGCTCAATGACAAGGAAGGCGTAAGCGAGGAGCTGAAGGACAAGATCAAGCAGCTTGCCGCAGACATGGGCTACCGCTTTAATTCCGTTGCCCGTTCCATGAAGGATGGCATGTCCTATAATATCGGGGTTGTCATCCCGGAACGCTTCGCCGGGGCCAACCAATTTTACTTGCATTTCTATGAACACCTCTCCAAGGTGCTGGACAGCCACAAGTATTACGGCATCCTGCAAATCTTGGGCGCCCAGGATGAAGAGCAGCTGGTGCTTCCCCGCATCTACCATGAGAAGAAGGTAGACGGCTTTATCATTTTGGGACAGATCAGCAAGGAATATATTGAGCTGCTGCAGCAGACAGATGTCCCCTTTTTATTCTTGGACTTCTATACCGATGACGTGGATATTGACTCCATCATTTCGGACAATTTCTACGGGATGTACGAAATGACCAATTACTTAATCAAGCAAGGACACAGAAAAATTGCATTTGTCGGCAATATCTATTCGACCAGCAGCATTCAGGATCGCTTTCTTGGCTACTACAAGTCCATTTTGGAGCATCATCTCAAGCTGAAGGAGGATTACGTAATTCCGGACCGGGATCGCAGAGGGATCTTCATCGATTTGCAGCTTCCTGATGAAATGCCAACGGCCTTCGTATGCAATTGCGATCATATCGCTTATATTTTAACGAACAAGCTGAAGCAGATGGGCTATCGCGTGCCAGAGGATTGTTCCGTGGTCGGTTTCGACAACGATATTTATTCCGCCATTTGCGATCCGCAGCTGACGACTGTGGAAGTGAATGTGGAAGAAATGTCGCAAGCTGCCGTCAAGAGCATCATCCAGAAGGTAAGAAATCCGAAGTATACGATTGGCCGACAGATGGTGAAAGGCACAATCATTCACCGCCAGTCAGTATCGGCCATTAGGCAGAGCGTATAATAGTTTCTACTGAATCGCATATGATTTATTGCAGACTGTCTTCCGCGGTTGAGACCATTCAACCGGAGGGCAGTTTTTTTATTTGGAACGGGAAGTCCAGCAGATTCCAGCACAGGAAGCTGTGTGCATATCTTCCTTCTGCGCGAACCATACTAACCGTGCTAAGAGTTGGCTTGACATACAAGCGGCTTATCTTTTCAAAGACTTGCAGGGGGTATGATGCGATGACCAGACAAAAATACACAATGCTGCTTCTGTGCTTGCTGCTGCTAATTGGTGTAGTGGCGGGTTGCGGCGGGGGCGGCAATACTGGCGAGGGAGGGGCTGCGGGGAACGGCGGCGGAGCCGGAAATGGCGGCGCCCAAAACGGCGATCGGGCCCCGGAGGATATCCGGGGAGATATTACGGTCCTTACGAACCGTACCGACATCGTGGATACCGTATTTCGGGAGCAGTATGTACCGCGATTCAATGAGAAGTATCCCAATATTAATGTGGACTTTGAAGCCATTACCGATTATGAAGGCCAAGTGAAAATTCGCATGAACACCAAGGACTACGGAGATGTGCTGCTTATACCGAATGATGTAGTGGCCCAGGATTTGCCTACCTTCTTCGAGCCGCTCGGATCGGTCGAGAATCTGAGCGAGAAATACCTGTTCGTTGACGAGAAGTCGTATGAAGGCACTTCCTATGGCATCCCGATTACCGTAAATGCCCAGGGCATTGTTTATAACCGAAGGGTATTCGAACAAGCGGGCATCACGGAGCTGCCGATGACACCGGAAGCTTTCATGGCGGCCATGCGGGCAATTAAAGAAAATACGGATGCCATTCCGCTCTACACGAACTATGCTGCCGGCTGGCCGCTGACTCAGTGGGAACCGAACCGTACGGCGATTGCCGCTGATCCCGACTTCGTCAACTATGAGCTGGTGCGCGACCCGGAACCGTTTCAACGGAACAAGCCGCATGGCGTCATATATGGCTTGATGTATGACTTGGCAAGAGAAGGGCTGATTGAACGGGATCCGACGACAACCGATTGGGAAACATCGAAGACAATGATGGCGAATGGCGAAATTGGAGCAATGGTACTTGGCTCCTGGGCCATTACGCAAATTCAAGGACAGGCGGAAAATCCGGAAGACATTGCCTACATGCCGTTCCCCTATACAAGCGAGGATGGAACCATTTACTCCACTTCAGGGGGCGATTACAAGCAAGCGGTTAACGTTAACTCGAACAATAAGGAAGCTGCGTTGGCATGGCTTTACTGGTTCGCCGATGAATCCGGCTATGCAACCTCGGAGGGCGGCATCTCGCCATTGAGGGGCGAAGCTATGCCCGAGACATTGGCCAGCTTTGAAGAGCTTGGCGTAGAACTGATTGCTGACCGGCCGGCACCTACAGAGGAGACAGGCTGGGTCGACCGAATTGACCAGCAATCGGAGGTAGGGTTGCTGCAGCCGAACTTTAAGCAGCGCATCATTGAGGCGGCTTTGGGCAACCGGAAAGAGTCGCTCGATGACATATTCGCCGACTTGAATAATCGGTGGGCGCGCGCCATGCAGGACGTTACCGGACAGTAACCGCACTAGTTGAATTGGAGAGGGACAGGAGGTACAGGGGGAGGGCTGGCATGCCCTTCCCCTATCTCCAAGCCGTAGGAATCAGCATCATGCGCATGGGAGGATGCCAGTATGGCCAGCACAGTAAGTAACCAGCAAGGCGGCGGAGGGCAGAAATTTGCGCTTTCCTTTGCGCGCTTAAGCTATAAGGCGCAGCGGAGAGTCATTATCATCGCATTTTCCATCATTCCCCTTGCGTTTTTGATTACCTTTTCGTATTTCCCTCTGTATCGGATGATTTACTACAGTTTTTTCTCCTGGAACGGATTTTCCAGGAATATGCAATTTATTGGATTGGACAACTATGTCACCATCTTTACGCGGCCAGAATATTTCGGTGTTTTTACTGTCAGTCTGTATTATTTTGTCGCTACCTTTATCCAGATGGGGCTTGCCCTGTATTTTGCCACTATACTGAGCTTCAAGGTGCGGGGCAAAAACTTTTTTAAGGGCGTGCTGTTTTTTCCATTTTTGCTGAACGGGGTGGCAATCGGTTTTATTTTTATGTATTTTTTCCGCCCCGACGGCACGCTGGATGCTTTGCTGCAAGTCCTTGGATTGGGAGAGTTTACGCAACTTTGGCTTGGCAATCCGGACATTATCAATGTTTCGCTGGCAGCTACTTCGGTTTGGCGCTACATGGGCTTCAACTTTATCATTTTCCTCGGCACGATCTCGTCCATTCCGGGGGATATCTATGAAGCGGCGGATATCGACGGAGCCAACCGCTGGCATCAATTTCGCTACATTATCATGCCGAGCATACGGCGAATCATTGAGCTGAATGTTATTCTGTCCATCAGCGGCGCGATCAGCGTGTTCGAGATTCCGTACATCATGACAGGTGGGGCTAACGGCAGCCGCACCTTCGTCATCCAGACGGTGGAGACGGCATTCAAATTTAGCAAGTTTGGTTTGGCGTCCGCCATGGCCGTTGTGCTGCTCTTGATCGTTATCATCGTGACTTTGATTCAGAACAAATTGTTCGGTGAGAAAGGAGCTTGATCGGACTATGCGGCTCAACTACACCGTCATGTCAGTATTCAAGTACTTCACATTGATACTGGGGGCATTCGCGGCGCTGCTGCCGCTCATTGTCGTACTCTTTACTTCACTGAAGTCACGTGCGGAGATGGCACGCTCGACAGCGCTCTCGCCGCCTGAGAATTGGCTGAATTTCGCCAACTACCGCAAGGCATTCGTCGATGGCAATATGCTGGTCGGCTTCATGAATACGGTGATCATCCTGGCGATTTCGATTGTGGGTGCCATTCTGATCGGTACAATGATTGCTTATATTCTGAGCCGCTTCGAATTTTTCGGAAGCAAGGCCATAATGGGGCTCTTTCTGCTGGCTACCCTGATCCCCTCGGTTACGACACAGGTCGCCACATTTCAGATAATCAATGACCTCGGTCTGTTCAATACACGCGCTGCGGCAATCGTGCTGTTCATGGGGACAGATATTATTTCTGTCTATATTTTTATCCAGTTCATCAGCCAAATCTCCCAGCAGCTGGATGAATCGGCGATGCTGGACGGCGCTTCGTACTTGACGATTTTTGCTCGCATCATTCTGCCGCTGCTGAAGCCGGCGATTGCAACGGTGCTTATCGTGAAAGGGGTCAATATTTATAACGACTTCTACATTCCGTTTCTGTATATGCCGAAGACAGAGCTGCAGGTAGTCTCAACAGCACTATTCAAGTTCAAAGGGCCTTACGGCACGCAGTGGGAAATTATCAGTGCGGGGATTATGATCGCGATACTGCCGACATTGATTGTGTTCTTGTCCCTGCAGAAATATATATACAATGGCTTCACGCAAGGTGCTGTGAAATAAGTGCAGACTGACGCGAAGGTTGGCGCGAGCTCCAGCCGGCTGCTGCTGCAAAGGATCGGAGAAATAACAGACGTAGATGGTCTTATACCGCAGGATATGGCACATCAAATGAAAATAACGGAATTCCCCGGTCCTATTGGCGGCTCGTTTTCTTGTTCATTCAGTTGATCGCGGATTTAAGTCCGTATTTTTCCTCTAAAGAATGCCACTAAGTTAGTTCTTAATGCTTTTCGACCACGAATTTCTCTTATTATAATGCTCCCGCCGAAGTTGTTCACTGCACGCGAGCTATCCTCACTTTTCGAGCATACCGCGTGTTGCCCAATGATGTACGGGATTCGGCCGTCGACCGGACAGGCAAAGCAATATGTCTCCGGGGTGACAGGTGTGGATGGCTCTGGTTGCATTGACAAAACAACTGGGGGAGTTTAATATTTGCTTATCGATTAGCTAATAATTATTCGCTATTATGCTTGTATCATTGGAAAGGTGGAGATAACATGGTTCACAGCAAATATCATGAATTGCTCAAGCAGCAGGAACAATTGTTGAGCCGTCCGAACAAAGTGAAGTCTGATTTCTATAATGGAGTTTACGAGCGCTATGAATACCCGGTTTTGACCCGGCATCACGCACCGCTGCATTGGCGTTTTGACCTCAATGAGGAGACGAATCCGCATTTCATGGAGCGGTTGGGCATCAACGCAACATTGAATCCCGGAGCTATCTATCTCAACGGCAAGTATTATATGGCTGTGCGGACGGAAGGACTTGACCGCAAGTCGTTTCTGGCGATTGCCGAGAGCGACACGGGGATTGACAACTTCCGCTTCTGGGATTACCCGATGACATGGGACGACATCGAGAAGGAAGAGACGAATGTATACGATGTCCGGCTTGTGCAGCATGAGGATGGCTGGATTTACGGTATTTATTGCTCCGAGAGCAAGGACCCGGACGCCCCTCCTTACGATACGTCGAGCGCTGTAGCTCAAGCGGGGATTATTCGGACGAAAGACTTGAAGAAATGGGAGCGCTTGCCTAACTTGAAGACGCCTTCGCCGCAGCAGCGCAACGTTGTCCTGCATCCTGAATTTGTGAACGGCAAGTACATGTTTTACACCCGCCCGCAAGACGGATTCATCTCGACCGGGACTGGCGGCGGTATTGCTTACGGCTTTAGCGACAGCATGGAAAATCCGGAAGTGAAAGAGGAGAAGGTGATTCACGGACGGAAATACCATACGATCTACGAGGCGAAGAACGGGCAAGGGCCTGCGCCAATCAAGACGGATCGCGGCTGGATTCATATTGCGCATGGCGTGCGCAATACCGCAGCCGGCTTGCGCTATGTGCTTTATGTGTTCGCAACCAGCCTGGAGAAGCCGTGGGAAGTCATTGCCGTGCCGAGCGGCCATTTCATCGCTCCGTATGATGATGAGCGTGTTGGCGATGTCAGCAATGTCATCTTCTGCAACGGCGCCGTCGTGAATGACAAGAACGAAGTATTCATCTACTACGCTTCCAGTGATACAAGATGCCATGTGGCGACAACTACGCTGGAGCGTCTGGTGGACTATACCTTCCATACGCCTGAAGACCAATTCCGCTCGCTGCCGAATGTGGCGCAAAGATCCGAGCTGATCAGCAACAATTTGAAGCTGCTGGGGAAAGCATAAACCGACAAGTCCGATTTCGATTTGCAAGAGCCGTTCCAAAGTGAATCTTTGGAGCGGCTTTTGTGCTTGTCGGGGAGTGTAATGCTGGGAAAAAACAGCTGCAATGGTGAGACGGCGGGGGAATAGGAGGGGGAGTCCTATAATATTATGTTAGTAATAAAATATGTCCAGATCACTAACAATTGGGGTGTTAACCTAGACGGATGAGGAGCCTCCGAAGGGCGTGTTTGCTTTATCTGATTATTGAAAGCGATAACAAGATGTACCCCCGAAAACGAAAAATATCGTTGACAGGTAAGCGTTGCCATTATACAATTGACCTGTAACTTAACCGATAAACTTATTTAGAGGGGGATTCGCATGAGAGGCAAAAAGTTTTGGTTAGTGGCACTATCTTTAGTATTTGTTTTGAGCCTGTTAGCAGCATGCGGCGGCAATAACAATGCTAACGAACCTGCTAACAACACCGGAAACAACTCGTCTTCGAACGGCGGCAACGCTGGAGGCGGTGGAGATGCAGCGCCCGAGGATATCAGCGGCGAGATTACCGTGTTGACGCAGCGGACGGATATTGTTGATTCTGTGTTCCGTCAGCAGTATGTGCCGCGCTTCAATGAGAAGTATCCGAATATCAAGGTGAACTTCGAAGCGATTACCGATTACGAAGGCCAAGTAAAGATTCGGATGAATACGAAGGATTACGGTGACGTTCTTCTGATTCCAAACTATGTGTTGCCGCAAGACTTGCCAGACTACTTCGAACCGCTTGGCACAGTGGAGGAGCTGAGCGAGAAATACTTATTCGTGAACGAGCAGCAGTATGAAGGCATTTCTTACGGTATTCCAATCACGGTCAATGCACAAGGAATTGTGTACAACAAGAAAGTGTTTGAAGCAGCAGGCGTAACGGACGTTCCTAAGACTCCGGAACAATTTATGGATGCATTGAGAGCAATTAAAGAAAAAACAGACGCTATTCCACTGTATACGAACTATGCCGCAGGATGGCCGCTGGACCAGTGGGAAGGCAACCGCACTTCGGTAGCAGGCGATCCGAAGTTTACGAACTATACGCTGGTTCGCGATAAGGCGCCGTTCTCCGAAGGCAAGCCGCACTATGTCATCTACAAATTAATGTATGATGCCGCTAAAGAGGGTCTGATCGAGAGTGATCCGACCACTACAGACTGGGAAACTTCCAAACCTATGATCGCCAATGGCGAAATTGCCACGATGGTACTGGGATCCTGGGCAATTACGCAAATGCAGGAATTCGCTGATGACCCTAACGATATCGGGTACATGCCGTTCCCGTACACGAATGCAGACGGCAATGTTTACTCCTCTTCGGGCGGAGACTTCAAGCAAGCGATCAATGTTCACTCCAGCAACAAGGAAGCCGCAAGAGCGTGGGTATTCTGGTTTGCAGACGAATCCGGCTATGCCGTTTCCGAGGGCGGTATTTCCCCTCTGAAGGGAGAGGCAATGCCAGAAACGCTCAAAGCTTTTGACGATCTTGGTGTTGTCCTGATTTCGGAAGAGCCGGCTCCAGACGAAGAGAATGGCTGGCTGACTATGATTGATCAGCAGTCCGAGGTTGGCCTGTTCGCTTCCAACTTCAAGCAGCGAATTATCGAAGCGGCGATTGGCAACCGCAACGAGACAATTGAGGACATCTTCGCCGACCTGAACGAAAGATGGGGCAAGGCTGTCGAACAAGTGACGGGAGAATAAAATAGTCTGAAACAGAAGAAGGGAAAGCGCACAGTGCTCTTTCCCTTCTATAAATTCAGCATACTTACAGAAGGAATCATCTGGACTGTCAGCATTGAGCCTGACGGCGGTGGAGGGATAATCATGTCTGGTATGACAAACCAACCGGGAGGCGGCGGATCGCGATTCGCGCTATCCTTTTCCAGCTTAAGCTACAAGGCCCAGCGGCGAGTGATTATCGTGCTGTTTTCGCTTATCCCCTTGGCGCTTTTGGTTACATTTTCATATTTGCCCTTATACCGGATGGTATATTACAGCTTCTTCAGCTGGAACGGCTTCAGCAAGAACCTGACATTTGTCGGATTTGATAACTACGTAACAATCTTCACGCGGCCGGAATACTTCGGCGTGTTCAAAGTGAGTCTTTACTACTTCTTCGCCACCTTCGTGCAGATGGCGATTGCGCTCTACTTCGCCACGATTCTGTCGTTCCGTGTAAGAGGCAAGAATTTCTTCAAAGGCGTGCTGTTCTTCCCGTATTTGTTGAACGGGGTAGCAATCGCCTTCATCTTTATGTATTTCTTCCGTCCTGACGGCACATTGGATGCTCTGTTGCGGCTGTTTGGTCTGGGCGAGTATATCCAATTGTGGCTCGGGAATCCCGATATTATCAACATTTCCTTGGCGGGAACGTCGGTATGGCGGTACATGGGCTTCAACTTCATTATCTTCCTAGGGGTCATTTCATCCATACCGAGCGATATTTATGAGGCTGCGGATATAGATGGTGCCAACCGTTGGCATCAGTTCCGATATATTATTGTTCCGAGCATTCGCCGAATCATCGAACTGAATGTCATCTTGTCGATCAGCGGCGCGATTGCAGTCTTCGAAATTCCGTACATTATGACAGGCGGTGCGAATGGAAGCAGTACGTTCGTCATTCAAACCGTCGATACGGCATTCAAGTTTGGTAAGTTCGGACTGGGCTCGGCGATGGCGGTTGTGCTGCTGATCATCGTCATCCTTGTGACGCTGATCCAGAATAAACTGTTCAAGGAGAAGGGAGCCTAAGCATGGAGAAAGCCAAATACACATTTTTTTCTGTCTTGAAGTACGGTTCGCTGCTGCTTGGGGCTTTCGCGGCATTGCTGCCGCTGGTTGTGGTGTTGTTCACCTCTTTTAAGTCGCGTGAGGAAATGGCCAACTCTACGGCGCTGACGCCGCCGGAGGACTGGTTGAACTTTGATAACTACAAACGAGCATTTTTCGAAGGGAATATGACGGTCGGCTTCATGAATACGGTGATCGTGCTGACGATTTCGATCGGAGGAGCCATTCTGATCGGGACGATGATCGCCTATATTTTAAGCCGATTCGAATTCAAGGGAAAGAATGTCATCATGGCGCTGTTCCTGTTCGCGGTCTTGATTCCGGGGGTTACGACACAGGTGGCAACCTTCCAAATTATCAACGATTTGGGGTTGTTCAATACGCGGGCATCGGCGATATTGCTGTTCATGGGGACGGACATTATTTCAATTTATATTTTCATCCAGTTCATCAATCAGATTTCGAACCAGCTGGACGAGTCGGCGATGCTGGACGGCGCATCCTACTTAACGATTTTCGGCAGAATTATATTGCCGCTGCTGAAACCGGCGATTGCGACGGTGTTTATCGTGAAGGGCGTGGCGATCTACAACGACTTCTATATTCCGTTCCTGTATATGCCGAAGGAAGATCTGCAGGTCGTATCGACTGCGTTGTTCAAGTTCAAGGGACCGTACGGAACGCAGTGGGAAATTATTAGCGCGGGCATCATGATCGTTATTCTGCCGACGCTGATCGCCTTCCTGTCCTTGCAGAAATATATCTATAATGGCTTTACGCAAGGCGCTGTGAAGTAAGGCATAATCGCATAGAGACGGGAAGTGGGGCCACTGGGAGGAAGCCGCAAGCTGCCACGGTGGCAATCGCCTCCCGTCTGTTTTGTGTCGGGCAGGACATTCATTATATAGAAAGAAAAGGAGATTGGACATGAGCGAATCACCAAATCAAGTCAAAATTATAGGGGCTTCGCTTCCGAATATGCCATGGGAAGAGAAGCCGGAAGGATATCGCGGACCGGTATGGCGACATTCTGCGAATCCGGTTATTGCACGCAACCCGGTAAAAGGCATAGCCCGTATATTCAACAGCGCCGTTGCGCCCTATGAAGGCAAGTTCGTTGGCGTATTTCGCGCGGAGACGGTAAATGGCCGCCCGCACCTCCACTTGGGATGGAGCGATGATGCGCTGCATTGGCAGATTGAAGAGGAGCGCATACCATTCGTCGATGAATCCGGCAAAAGTTACATGCCGCTCTATGCCTACGATCCTCGGCTTGTGAAGGTCGAGGACACTTATTATATCATTTGGTGCACAGACTTCTATGGCGCTTCCCTGGGCTTGGCGAAGACGAAGGATTTCAAGACATTCGTCCGTATGGAAAATCCATTCCTTCCGTTCAATCGCAACGGGGTGTTGTTCCCCAAGAAGATCCATGGCAACTTTGCCATGCTGTCGCGTCCGAGCGACAGCGGCCATACGCCGTTCGGGGACATTTTCCTCAGCGAAAGCCCGGATCTGCTCTATTGGGGCAAGCACCGCCATGTCATGAGCAAGGGCGGTCACGGCTGGTGGCAAGCCTTGAAGATAGGCGGCGGACCTGCCCCGATTGAAACGACGATCGGCTGGCTCATGTTCTACCATGGAGTCACGCAGACGTGCAACGGGTATGTCTACAGCATGGGCTCCGTCATTCTGGACAAGGATGAGCCTTCCAAGGTGAAATACCGCTGCCAGAACTATGTGCTCACCCCGGAAGAATGGTACGAGGAAAGAGGCTTTGTCGACAATGTCATCTTCCCTTGCGCGACCCTGCATGACGCAGACACCGGGCGTATCGCCATCTACTATGGCGCGGCTGACACATACGTCGGCTTGGCCTATACGACTGTAGAAGAGATTGTCGCGTACACCATTGAGCATCACGAGACTCTAGGCGACGATGCAGAGTTGGGCAGGCTGTAAGAGTCTGTTGCGGTGAGTCCCATTTAATGATTTCGCTAATGATAAGGCTATTCGGAGTCCTGCCTGGTCGGCGGGACTTCCGTGCTTAGAGAGAACCATACTCAAATAAAAGGAGAAGAATAGAAATGAAGTACATCAAAGGCGTAACTTTCGGATGGATGGCAAGGAAGGGCGATTTTCTCAAGGAAGAGGCCAAGGATTCATTGAGGCTGCTGAAAGAGCGTACGAGCGCGGACACGGTCATTGTGGCGCTGGCCGCCTTGCAGGACACAGCTCAATCGGAAGAAATCGACTATATAGGCGATCATATGGTGAGCGATGAAGAATTGGAGACGATGATCCGTTATGCCCAGTCGCTCGGACTTCGCGTCATCATGAAGCCGGCGGTCAACTGCCGCAATGGCACTTGGCGCGCTCATATCAATTTCTTCGATTTGGAGGTTCCGTGCGAGCCGAAGTGGAGCAATTGGTTCCGCAGTTATACGGAATATCAGGTGCACTATGCAAAGCTGGCAGAACGCACAGGATGCGAGATGTTCATCATCGGCTGTGAGATGGTGCAAACCGAGCGGCGGGAGGAGGAATGGCGGCAGACCGTGCGTGCTGTCCGGGAGCACTTCTCTGGCCTGATCACGTACAATACGGATAAATACCAGGAAAGCAATGTGAAATGGTGGGACGAGCTTGATGTGATCTCCTCCAGCGGTTACTACCCGATTGACGATTGGGACAACCAGCTGGCGCGCATCAAGAAGGTCGTCGACCGCTACCAGATGCCGTTCTTCTTCGCAGAGGCCGGCTGCATGAGTACAGAAGGCTCCGCGCAAGTGCCGAACGACTGGGGGCTCCCGGGCAAGCTTAGCCTTGAGGAACAGGAGCGCTATTACAAGGTTATGACACAAAAGCTGCGCGAGCAGCCTTGGATCGAAGGGATCGGTGTCTGGGATTGGAGCGCGCTGTTGTATCCGGCTGAGAAAGCGGCGGAGGATAGTAAATACGCCTTGTACAACAAGCCGGCAGAAAAAGTGCTGAAAGCGTTCTTCGAGTCATTGTAATTTTTGGACAAACTTTCTCGATCAAGAGGTTTTCGTAGAAAAGTGTCGAACCTTAAAGTATTGCATGTTCGTGCATAAGTATCCAATCCAAGACAATGCTTTGAGGTGCTGCATGAAGACAGTTCAAAAGTGCGTGATCGCGTCTATGATTCTGGTTCTGCTGGCGGCAGCGTTTCCCGCTACGGCTGGACTTGCGGACAACGGGAACAGCGCGGTTTCTATAGAAGAATGGGAAATGCTGTGGGAGCCTGCGGGCAGCAGCTGGACGATAGAGGATGTCAGGAACAGCGAGGAGTGGTTCGCGGCTGGGACCGGGCATCCTTTTCCTGCTTGGCCCGAGGGTGCGACAGATGGATGGGTGCGGATCCAGATTCCGAATCTGAACCATACTACCCCGACTAGCGGCCTTTACTTTCCTATGATATATGGAAAAAACCTTGAGTTTTATCTGGAGGACCGACTGATTTACAAAACGTTTCGCAAAGCGGATACGGAACGACACCATTTAGTCCTTTCGCTGGATTCGGACGCGGGGAGCAAAGATCTGTACATTCGGATGATGGGGTTATTTAAGCGGGTGGGTCTGGCTCAAGCGCCTCAACTCGGAGATTTTCAAGAGCTGAATCACGGCTTTTTAGGGAAAAATATCCCAGACTTGATATTGGCAGGCGGTTTTTTCTTTCTTTCGATCAGTATGCTGGTCTGCCTGATCTTTTTGCGGCGCGCACAACGCAGTCTGTGGCTGGCTTTGGCACTCGTTATTTTGAGCTCGGGTCTTTTTGTTTTTTGCCACTCCAGGCTTATGCAGATGGTTTATGTGGAGTTCGGGGTAATTCTGTTGCTGCTGTTTGACCTTGCGATGTTAACTTTTACGGTCAGCCTGACCTTCTTTGTCGAGCAGATTATTGTTGGGAAGATGAAGAAGATTGTACGGATCTATAGAAAAGTTCAATTCGTTTATTCCTGTATCTGTTTTCTTGTGCTGTTGATCTGGCATGCTACGCATGGTCTCATATCGGACCTTTACTACTTTTTTAGTGTAACGCTGATGAGTGTTTTTTTGCTGACGCAAATGGTTCTTTTGCTTACTGCCTCGGTTACGCAAGCGGTCAAGGGAAACAAGGAGGCGCAGCTGTTTGCAATTGGGGTAGTGATTTTCGGAAGCATGTCTATCACAGATTTATTGTTTTACATTTTTCAGGACAGAATTTATGAATTCGTACTGTACAAGTGGGGATTGGCAGGGTTTGTCGTTGTATTAATTGTCTTGTTGGGCCGTCGTTTGGCGAATGACCATGAACGCTTATATCAATATTCAAAAGAATTGGAGATGTTCAATAACCAGTTGCAGCACTTGTTACTATTCCGTGATAA
>NZ_BOVK01000049.1 GCF_018403685.1 Xylanibacillus composti | reverse complement strand
CATAAATTTGGACTTGATCGCGGAATTATCATATACCTCCTGGGCTTACAAATGACCCCACCAAGACCGCACCGAGCAGTAAAAAAACAGCCTCCCCTTATAGAAGGAAGGCTGTTTGCTTTTTCACTTCTTATAACTCTTGATGAGATCCATGACTGCGTTCGTTATTTCCACGGCTTGGTACCCAAGCAAACTGATTACCGACACCGAGAACATCGCAATGATAGTTAGGCGCAACCATACCATTCCAACCGCCTCCTTCTTCTCAAATTAATGGATCGGAAGGAGTAGGACTGACATTATCCGCCTGATAGAATACGGCCAAAAGGTGCTCACGTATTCGAGGGACTGGGGCTGTGGATGGAAACTGGTCTAACATCAGGAGTGTCAACGGCACTAAGTTTAGGGCCGACGGCCAACCGCCTTGGTGCTTCTTGTTGTTGAAATGATCGTCATCGCTTGAGGTTGTATAGGCGCTAATTACATCATCGATAAGAAAAGCGTGTGTTCCGAAAATAGCTCCGTTGTGCAGGGAAGTATGAGAGGTGTTGAACATGATGATGAATGCAATGATACAGATACACCTGTTAGAAATCACCTTCACAGCTCATTCCCTCCCTCAACCTGTTGTCGTGGTTCTAGTTTACATCTTTACTGGACCGAAAGATAGTGCAGTGCCTTCGGCAACAAAGAAAGCTATTCTATTACTACTTGCCTGCTCGATATCTGCTGAAAAAGCAGTAGGGACCGGGGCAAAAATAGCGGAGGTGAGCAGAAAAGTTGACCGGACCAGTCGGTTGAATTTGTAACGGCCATCCATGTCCGTTAGAGCTGAAAAATCGTTCCTTCGATTTTCTAACGGTCTCCGATGTCCATTAGAGGCCAAAAACTGTCGTTTTGACCGGTCAATTCAGCGCTAACGGTCATCCGTGTCCGTCATAATGTCTAAAAACGCCCCATACGCCCTGTAACGGTCATCCGTGTCCGTTACAGTTACCCTTCCTAACGGCTATGTCAGCAGCAACGCTATCATCGGGAAGGTCGATCGGCAGTGGCCGAGTCTCAAGCCGGGCTGGTAGACTCTGTTGGTTCTGGCACGCGAGCCAACACAACCATGCCCACTACAAACAGAATGACAAGACTAAATACACCCATATTGGAATGACCCGTAATTTGTGCGGTCGCGCCGACCAGCAACGGCCCCATAATCGATGCAAATTTCCCGAAAATATTGTAGAAGCCAAAGAATTCGTTGGAATGCTCTTTCGGAATTATCTTGGCAAAGTAGGAGCGGCTTAGCGATTGAATGCCCCCTTGTGAGGTGGCAACGAGCATAGCCAGAATCCAAAAATCCAACGTTGTTTTCATGAAGAACGCATAAATGCAGACGATGATATACACGACAATACCGACATACAGCATCTTCTTGCCAGTAAATCTGTCTGACAGTTTGCCGTACAGCACAGCGAAAGGCGCAGCGACAACTTGTGTGACAAACAGAATCACCAGCAGATTGGTAGAGCTACTGCCAAGGTCTGTCCCATATGCTGTTGACATGGTAATAATTGTTCCTACACCGTCGATATAAAAGAAATAGGCAATTAAAAACAAAAATACGCTCCGATACTGTCTTATATTTCTAAGTGTTTTCCCAAGCCGTCTAAAGCTGTTGATCACCGGATTTTTCTCAGGCTCGATAAAGTACTTTTGCTGGACATTTTTTAGAAGAGAAATCGTAAACAATCCCCACCAAGCGGCTGTAATCAAAAAGGCAATCTTACTTGCCATAGTCGCGGAGAGGGGCAGAACCCCCTGCTGTGCCAAGATGATAATGACAATACTAAGGAGGAAGGGAATCGTACTCCCGATATAGCCCAAACCAAAGCCGCGGGCTGATACGGTATCCATTTTCTTCTCACTCGTGACATCTACAAGGAAAGCATCGTAGAACACATTGGACCCGGCAGAGCCGATCACGGTAAAGGTATAACAGATAAGCAAGAGCAGCCATTGGTCGGAGGGGATGAAGGCAAGCAATGCCGTAGAGAGAACGCCTACCAAAAAGAAGAATGTGAAAAACTTCTTCTTATACCCCCTATAATCAGCAATGGTTCCAAGGATGGGCCCGAGCATAGCCAATATGAACGTGGCAATCGCAATGGTATATCCTAAATAAGCCGTGGAATTGGCAGCGCTAATTCCAGCCTCTGTCGCTGCCGCTTTGTAAAATAGCGGGAAAACAGCAGTCGAGATAATGATGGAATAAGCGGAATTGGCCCAGTCATAGAACATCCAGCTGGTTTCTTGTTTCGTAAACCTCTTCATCAACCATTCCCCCTAATTAGGCGTATACTACCAATATGACATAAAACGATAGAAAATTAAGGGTTAATGATAAAAATTAATATATTCTTTAAAGTAGCAGAAAGAGCCCAATCCCTTCGCAACCTTATTTAGCAAGGATCGTCTAACTATATAGCTATTGTAAGGCTGTGAAAAAACGCAGGGAGATGAATGATTTGAAGAAAAAACTCGGTTTGCTTGGTATGCTCTTGAGCTTATTCTTTAGCACAGTTACAGTCGGCACCGCAGCATCCGCTGCGAATCAAATCCAAAGCTTCGAAGCGAATTCTCTTATTCGAGCAGATGGTTCTTATTGGGTGTGGGGGGGAACGTACACCGTACCTACGCAAATTACAGGATTAACGGATGTTGCTACCTCGTTCGGTCTCAATTATGTAACAAAATCGGATGGAACCGTATGGAAATGGGAAAGAACCTCTTCTCCTCAAGTCAACGTCTATCCTGTAGAGGGAGTATCGGATGTCCTTGCATCCAGTTATCACTCTCCATTGATTCTCGATGCGAACGGCCATGTATTCGTACTGCCTGAGCTTGACCAAGATGCAGGATCTGCGACACAGGCTGAACGGATACCGAATATCGATAACATACAGGATATTTCTGGATATTATAACGTCAGAGAAAGCCAATATCAGTGGCTCCTATTGAAAAAAGATGGCACCGTTCTGAAAAGTCTTGACTCTTATCGAACGTTTGAAGCTATCCCTGATCTGAATGAGGTTGTGGATATCGAAAGAAATTATGTGCTTAAATCTGACGGCACGGTTTGGGCATGGGCGAATGATTACAATCAGGCTTACACGGAGAACGACAAAGCTGCAGGACAAGAGCTAATAAAAATAGACGGCTTAAATCAGATTGAGCAGATGTATATCGGACAATATACGAACGTAGCGATCGATCGTCACGCCAGACTATGGTTCTGGGGAGGAACTGTGACAGGTTGGTCGGATGGAACAACTTATCACGAACAGCCAGAGCCTATCCTCATCACTTCAATTAGTGGCGTGAAAGATGCATTTATCCATGAACGGTCCATAGTAGTGTTTACCCAAGAGGGCAATCTGTCTCGCGCGTCATTTGAAGGTGAGCGTATGCCGAATGATCCGGAGTTTAGTTTGATTGCCTCGGATGTGGCCGCGGTTAAACATGGCGCCCGTCACGTGATCATGCAAAAAAAGGACGGTTCTCTATGGGGATGGGGCGTGAATAAAAATGCTGACTTGGGCTATGGCGATTTCCAATTCATGCATGACCCGCCTGTACCGGTCAAGCCGCCAATTGCTGTCGAGTTAAATGGCCATCCGGTTCAATTAAGCAATGGTGTGATCATAAAGAACGACCAAGCCTTCATCCCCATTCGATCAATCTTCGAGGACCTGGGCGCAGAGGTTTCGTGGGATATGATGACGAAAGTGGCAACCATATCGAAATCTCACCCTGTCGAAAGTCCTGTCGCCATCAGCGTCAGTTTCACAACTGGTGAATTGTCCTTGAACGACGAACAGATCATTTTAGAGAATCAACCTTTTATCAACGCCGGGACATCCTACTTGCCTTTGCGCTTCATCAGTCAATCCTTGGGTGCGCAAGTTGAATGGAATCAGCAAGCACAGAAGATATTTATAGAGATGGAAGAGACCAATAACTAACTCGTTGTCGATTTGCAGGAGGATGCTTACAAAGTATGGCGGCGTCAGGGCAATTCCCTGGCACCGCCATTCCCTCTTTTGTATCCCTATTTCGCACATATTACTCGAAGATGATCTCTCCGCCTTCTAACCGTAGCCTGTAATAATGATCCTGAGACGCTTCCTCAATATGATGGAATGCCCAATGACTCATCGACGCATCCGGCCAGGTTGGCTCTTCAATGTCATTCTGATGTGTAGTCTACTATCGGTTCTAAGTTGTTGATTTCTTGTCTCAAAATAAAATCTTGGGAATAACTAACGCTTTCTTCATCAAAAGGCGATTCAAAACCGAATATCTTAAAGTAATCCCCTTCTGGATAATAATAAATTTCGAATTCGTAAAAATCAGTTATATTAATGGTTGGTGAGTTATCTAAATGAACATAACTTTCCGAGAAGATAAGTTCTAATCCAATCTCGATTACAAAGTATCTAACCTCTACTCCATTGACTACATGTATGCTTATTTCGTTAAACAATCCATTCAATGTAAGAATTTTGAGTCTTCTAAACATGTAGCTGCCGCTGTTTAGTGGATGATGATAAGTTATTCCTTTATATAGCTCTGACAAATTACTTCTAGCTATGACGGTCTTGAACTTATTAAAAATAATATTACTTTCTGTCTGGATCACATTCGTGTTCAGCTTCTCACCAAGTATATCAACAAGTGCTATTTCATTATCAACTATGACCAACTCTTCGCCAAATAGGTCTCTGTATTCCTTAAATAGATAATCCGACTCAAATATTTTATCACCAGAAAAAAGGATCAACGTTTGCTCTGGAAATAATCTTTTATATTCAAGTATGTTCTCCCAGAGAATCACATCTTTAAACCCTTTATCGGTCTCTTTATCCTTCCCCAAGAATGGGGGGTATTGTTTTATCGCTCTGTTAATAAGCTTCTCAATTGGTATATCTGGATAGGATAAAACCTTTATTTCAGTATTAAATTTGTAGGATTGTAAATAGGCATTAAATAAATCTCGAAGGTAGTTGTCATAGTTAGTATCCTTGATAATTTCAAAACTATGGAATTTGTATTCTAACAGGTCATTTATTTTCCTATAGTAGGATTTGCTTTGTTGTTGCACTAATTCGTTGAGGACTATTTTCGGCACAAGCAGTTCTACTTTCCCGGAAAAAGCCCCATTAACTTCTATTGTATTGAGAACATGCTCAAGTCTTTTTATAAAATTCAATTCCTTAAAGTCTTTGAATGTACTTATAAATAAAGCATTTGTATCTAAAACCACACCTATATTCATTTAACCTTCCCCCTCTATTCTTCTATCTCATTTTCAGCGTCTCGCGCAGTCGTTGAAGGTCTCTCGTCGGGGGCAAACCAAACTTGCGAGTATACTCCCGGCTGAAATGAGAGGGTCTTTCGTATCCGAACCGGAATTTCGCCCGGCAGCGTAGCTGTAATCGAACACAAACAACGGCCATCCTTCAAGGATGGCCTACCTGTTGATAGGGCGATCCATCTTCCTCTTATACACAATCGTAAAGCCAATGATCAGCGGAACGAGCACAATCGTCGGCAGGAACCATACAAGCAAGCTTACCGAATCGACCTGCAACAGCCTCGGCGCTCCGAATACCGTAAAGGCCGTCACGGTTGCGATGCAGCAGGACAGCATGCCTACAATATGCTCAACGACCCAGTGGGATCTCGTCTTCGGGGCTTTCAGCCAATAGAGAAGCTGCGACCCCCCCAGAAACAATCCGAGCAGCGGGAAATACTGCAACAGCGGGAAGTCAATCGCAAAGCCGTAAATGGAAATGCCGATCCCTGCGCCGAACAGCAACGATGGAAACAATAAATCAACCGGATTCCGGTGACCCGCCTTGCGCCGTTTATAGCGAAGCACACGCACGCCATACCATGCGGTCGCAGAGCTCAAAATCGCAATAAACAGCAAAAACCACGAAAACGGAATCGCGTCCGCATCAGGGCCGGCGTCCCAAGTTAGGCGGTATATTCCCATAAAAAAAGCCGTTACCGAAACGGCGGCCATCGCCCACACATACACCCAGCCGACATTGTTATGCACGCGTCCTCCCTTTTTAGCCACGATCGGCAGCCAAAACACGCTTAACGCCAGAAATCCGCCAACAATGTGCGTCCATCGCATGATGTCGAATAACACTTGCATTCGGAAAACTCCTTCGATGTGTTCGCTATACACTTCCCACTATTAAAGTGAAACCTTCATGTGCTGCGTTAACTGAATAACTTCAAATCTATCATAGCACCGAAGCTCCAATTTGAAAAACCGAAATCTTGCATCAATGTTATATGCTAATTATATAACCATTCCGGGAGTGATCAACGATTATGGGGAAAAATGCAACATTATGCGATGGTTCGATTTTGGAAGTCGGGTTAGCTGGGTCCCGCTAGTCGTGCAGTAATGCTGCTTATTGCTAAAAAATCTGTTTACGGGCAAGAAGCTGAAAACTTAAAATTGTGGGGCGTTGACCCTGAGCTTGGAAACCATTTCGTTGAATGCTGTTCGCATCCTTGACATGAACTGTTCTTATCCCTCTTTCCATTCTCATTTATACCGAACATGCCTTTGCCTTCTTTGATGTCGAACTTCAATGATATTCGCTAAGATCAATACCGTGATTCCGCTCACCAATAAGACTATTTTTCCTGCAGGTGACATAGTCGCAATCCAAAGAAAAAACATCACCTCATCCTTCCTTTCCCGGTATCAAGCATTATTCTTTACTTATATGTACACAATATTACTTATAGGTAAATTATTCAACATAATTTTGTTTATGTACTACTGTTTGACATTCAAGTTCTTCCCCTACTCTTGATTGGAAAGGGGAAATTGCCCATGGCTTCAAATTTTCTTAGGATGGTCGGGGAACGAATACGGATCTTGCGAAAAGCAAAGGGGTTTACACAAGAAACGTTAGCGGAGAAGGCCGGCATCCATTACAGTTACATGTCCGGCATTGAAAATGCGGATCGCAATATATCGTTGGAAACATTAGAGAAGATCATTGTGGCCTTAGACGTTGCACCAGTCGAAGTGTTTCAATTTCATGAGTTGGATTTTCAGAAAGAGACCGCAGATGCCAAGGGTGCATTAAGCGCAGTTCAAACATTACTTGCGGGACGCAGTACAGCAGAAATTTTGACAGTGCTTCGTGTTGCAAAGGAGATATTAGAGGCTGTTGATGAGGCGAAGAGATGAAACCGGGAGCGATATTCTTAAGAGCTCGATCTCCCCATGCCATTTCATTATCGATTGGTGGCGCGAAACGCGCCACATTAATTCTGTCCCGCATGACTTAAGTCGACTATTTCGTTAAGCCTGGAATCGTCTGACTTCTTACCTGTCAGCTTTTTGTATAACTCCTTTACCAATTTAGTTCGGTTGCCCATCTCCCAATACTCCGCAGTTTCGGCTTTGACTTTAATTAAGATCAGATTGGGATCATCGCTGGTTGTCTCCAGCATTTTTTCGTAGGCGGCATTCCAAAATTCCTTTATTTTTTCTCTGCTGTCCACCAACTCCGCTGTTCCCCGAATCGACACATAGGATTTACCGACATAGGTTACATTCACATTCGGATTGTGAATCAGCTCATCATACTTCTCGGTGTCTTTCATCGTCAAAAACCACAAATCCCCATCAAATTCAACTTCTTGCGTCTTCATGGGACGAGACACCAAGCCTTGCTCCGCCACCGATGTCAGCATGGCAATGTCAATTCCTTTAATTAATTTTCTTACGGTTTCAATTGCATCCTGATCGGCTGCAGGTGTATTGGTCATATTCGGCACCTCACTTGGTTGTCATTGGCTATATTTTCTGCTAACTCTCCCCGAAATTATTCTCTGTTTCTTTTGCACCAGTTTGACAAACATAATACCCTATGTTACTTTTAACCTATGTTAATTATAACGAGGTGTGATGATGTCCATCCAATTAGCCATATTAGGCGTGCTGAGTTGGAAGCCCTCAACAGGATATGAATTAAAAAAGATTTTTGAGGATTCCTCCTTCATGTATTGGTCCGGTAATAATAATCAAATTTACAAAGCTCTTATGAAACTGGAAGATGAGGATTTAGTCACAAGTGAATTGGTCCATCAGGAGACCTCTCCTTCAAAAAAAATATATACCATAACAGAAGAAGGACTTAAGGAACTAAAAGAATGGCTTGTGTCATCCCCAGAAGCACCAGAGATAAAAAAAACATTTTTGGTGCAGCTTGCTTGGTCAGATATGCTAAGTAATCAAGAATTAAGTGAGGTACTCTCAAAATATGAAAATGAAATCAAACTGCAGTTGATTATGCAGAAGGAGAAATACAGGCGTAATCTTCATTCTCCTAATAGAAGCACCCGGGAAAGCTTACTATGGGAAATGATTTCAGAAAACATTATTTCAACCTATACTAATGAACTTAATTGGGTCCGTGAAACCCGTCAGAAGTTGTTTGAAAATGAAGGTATGGAGGAAAAAGAAAAAATGAACTATCAAATTAGAGAAATGGGAAATAAAAAATATATTGAATTCATCTCTACTACAGAACCTTTACGTACAGAGCATGATGCACTTGATCTAGTGGCTTTATGCTGGGAACATGAGATAAATGCGATTCTGATACATTATGCAGCCTTATCGGAAGACTTCTTCAATCTTAAAACCAAATTAGCCGGCGATATTATTCAGAAATTCATAAACTATGGTATAAAAGCTGCTGCTATTATTCCGCAGGAAACAATTCAGCAAGGCAGATTTAAGGAAATGGCCATGGAAACGAACAAAGGCAATCATTTTAGATTGTATGAAAGCAAGGAAGAAGCTGAAAAATGGCTTCTGGAATAGAGCATGAACAAGCAAGCCTCGCCTTCCCAGCCAGTCTGGGCATGAGCGAGGT
This sequence comes from Xylanibacillus composti, assembly GCF_018403685.1. NCBI lineage: Bacteria > Bacillati > Bacillota > Bacilli > Caryophanales > Paenibacillaceae > Xylanibacillus > Xylanibacillus composti. The sequence goes on along the minus strand of NZ_BOVK01000049.1, from coordinate 69,116 downwards.
TACTTCATTTTTACTCCTACGTCTAATTTCCCTACATCACAACATTGATCCTATGACAAAATTATGAAAGACTTGCAGCCCTTTTGCAGTATAAATTAAGTACGAACCTCTAGTTATACTAACTTTCTCTATCGCTAAGGAGTATTTTTCACAATGGACGATATATAATCGCACCAAAGTTACGCGGTTTAAGTTTACACCTTTTCGGAAATAATGTAATATACGATTAACGTTATTCAAGGAGTTGTGTTGAACATGAATTTCCTTACAGATGAAAAAATCTTAAAAGTACTTCGGGGCTACAATGAATGGTGGACCTCAAATAAAATGTCATCAGATTTAACAAAACCAGTAAAAAGACTTGCCTACTACGAAGCAAAAAAGATTTTTGAACACCCCCATATTAGGCGTGAAATCATCTTATCTGGTCCTCGACGCGTAGGGAAGACCACGATCATGTATCAGACAATTGATGATTGTTTACAGAAGGGCATTCCTCCAAAAAACATTCTGTATGTCTCTTTTGATCATCCGATGCTGAAATTATGTGATATCGGAAGGATTTTGGAGGTATTTCAAAACAATCTTAATCCCGATGAGCGAGAGCTATACTTTTTCTTTGATGAGATTCAATATGCACAGGATTGGGATCTTTGGTTAAAGACGCTTTATGATCGCAACCCTAGTTATCGCATCATGGCGACCGGGTCCGCAAGTCCAATTCTTGCAGAAAAGGCGAAAGAAAGCGGTGTAGGCCGCTGGACAACCATTCGAATCCCTACACTTTCGTTCTACGAGTATATTGACTTAATGGAAATACCCAAACCTGAGTTGTCCAAAAATGTGTTCCCCACAGCCCTGGGGACATTGGAACCGGCTAAGTTATCTCAACTTATGATGAGACTAGAGCCTCTCCAAAGGCATTTTCATCGCTATTTATTGGTCGGCGGATTTCCTGAGGTAGCATTATCAGACGATGTCGATTTGGCTCAAAAAATCATTAGGGAAGACGTGGTAGACAAAGTTCTCAAACGAGATATGGTGTCTCTTTTCCCCATCCGAAACGTTGCAGAATTAGAACAAATCTTCCTTTATCTCTGTATGATAAGTGGGAATATAGTCATTCAAGACACAATCGCCAAGGAAGTTGGAATCTCAAGGCAAACCGTCGCAAACTATATGGACTTCTTGGAACAAGCCAATTTAATATATAGAAGCCAGCCAACCGAGCAAACTGGAAAAAAGGTTTTAAAAGCAAAGCCTAAAATATATTTGGCAGATGCTGCTATCAGAAACGCCGTACTAATGATTGGGGAAGAAATCCTTACAGATCCGGTTGAAATGGGGATGATTATCGAAACAGCAATCTATAAACACGTACATTCTTCTAACTACTTAGATACCACTCATGTAGGGTACTTTCGTGATCCGAAAACAGAAAAAGAAATTGACATCATTGTAACTTACCGAACCCTATCTAAGATTTTAATTGAAGTAAAATATCGTGAAAATACAGGACTATCCACCAGGGAAGCCATTGTGGAATGGGCTAACGATGCCAAAACTGCTGCGGCTCTTGTCATTACTAAAAACAGCTCTGACTATGGCAATACCGACCATCCCACCAACTGCCCGATTACTAAAATCCCCGCCTTTGCATTCTTGTATTTGCTAGGCCATGCTGAATACACACGGTATCTGGAATCGATAAGGGCAAATTAATTTGCCCTTATTTATAATACGGTTTACTTTGTCGATGATTGTTTTTGGTTCACGGAAGGGCATGAGCGTTCCCTGCTTCATGATCTTTTCCAAATGATGCTGCTCAAGGTGGGGCTTCAGTTATGCACCATCGCTTGTCACAGGGACGCACCTTATAGAAGCTTTTTAAATACGACATCGAATTCCATTGATCTTTTTAACGTATTGTAAATAGGGGATTTGTTCAGCGCGCCGAAGCAAAAATCATCTAATTCATGATCCTCCATATCTGCAAATAGAAAAACAGTTACGCTAATCTTCCGGATAATCGGTTCTTCCTCGTACCCTTTGACACCGACCATGGTCAGCGGATTCTCCAGTGAAAGGTTCAATACCCCTTCCAATTCTTCGATAACGGAACCCTTTCTCTTGGACTGCTCCAGGAGCGTCAAGAGGATGCTGCTTAAGACTGAGCCGGCGAAGTATTCAAGACTGGTGACGGGTTCGTATTCCGAGTCAAAACTGATTTGCTTTTCGATCTGAAAGCTGTTTCTATTTGTATACACTTTGACGGTGGAGAGATCATTCGACGTTCCCCGAAAGCTCAGATCGAACACGCTAGACTCATACAATGTGTTTCTATCATCTGTTGACCGCTTCATCATTCTTGCTCCTTAGTATGGAAGCTGCTTCCGTTAAAGCGCGTATCTTGCCCGAGATATTGTCCAATACATTCACAGGACTATTGGCAAAGGTGGCAAAGCCGCAATCAGGATTTAACCATATGTTCTCCTTCGGCAGATAAGTCATCGCCTCCTCAACTCTGGCTAGGATAGCGTCCACCTTCTCCGTTTCGTCATTACGTGGATTCATCACGCCCAACCCCAATGCCGACTGCTCCACAATCCTGGAATCCGCCAATAAGGAACTTAGCTCCCCTGCCCTTGGCGTGGAGAATTCAAGGGTTAATAGGTCAGGATTCACCTTGGCAAACAACTCAAGCAGTGGCGTATACGGGCCTGTCAATAATATGCGCTCGTCCTTGCTCCAGTTGCCCCGGCAGACATGAAGAGAAGCAACCGTCCTGGTTCTATCGATATGATCCATAATCTGTCCAATCAAGGAACTGGCGAACTCCAGCTCTTCTTTGGGGTCCTTCCGCTCGGAAAGAGCCGCGCACATAAATGACCTTGGCTTTCCTTCTGTGAACACAACCTCGGTCAGAACCGGTTCATCCAATTGAATGACATCCACCCCGATGTCCACAAGGTTGTCTATCTCTTCCTTCATAATCTGGATTACATCTTGTCCAAGCTCTTCCTTGCTTCCATATACCTTGCCCGAGAGATTAGGAAGCCACATCGAGCGGGTGAGCAGATAGGGACCAGGCAGGGTGATCTTCACGGGCTTGTCGGTGAACTTCTTCATAGTCAGCAGCTCATTGGCGACTATATCACCCTTGTCATGCAGCTTGCCCACACAAATCGCATTCTTCATACTGACCGCGGGAACGTCAAGCGTGGTCAACATGTTCTCGAACGCTTTTTTGTCATCGATATAATCGAGCATTTCGCTCATGCTCATCATGCGAACGCCGCCAATTTTATCGGATACGAAGGACACATAGTTATCTCGTCCGAGCTCTCCGCTTGTTATGACGTCAATCCCCAAATCCTCCTGCAGCTTAATGACCTTTTGCGTTTCCCTTTCAATAAGCTGGTCGAAGTCGTGAGGCTCCATATTTCCTCTTCTTATCTTTCTTAAGGCGCTTAGAACCTCTTTGGATCTTGGCATGCTTCCTATTAAGGAAGTAGGAAATAGCGGTAGCTGCTTTTTCATAGGTTTTATCTCCCAAAGAACTTCAGGTAGTCATTGGCTTCACGCAATTGCTCAAATCCTGTGATTCTTCCTTCCACCCATTCCTTCAAGCCTTCCATATCCATCATCTTCTTATGCGCCTCATTGGTATAGTCCATTCGATGAAGCACCGTGTCCCATTCTCTGAACCTTTCCGTTGAAAAATCAGGATGAGCTACGAAGATGCAGTGGTCGAACAAAGCCGTGGTTTCTATGCATGCCAATTGATTGGCATCAATCGTGCCGTCCTTCTGCCAAGCTTCCCAGTTCAAATCCAGCGTTACAGCGGCGTCTACATCTCCCGCTTCCAATGCTCGAATGGCATCCAGCTCGCCTCCAACGTGGTCGCCATGGAGGCCAACGCCAATATCAAATCTTCTCTCCGTGTAGTCCACTTCATATTCAAGGCCATGCTGATGCAAATGGTTGATCGGAATCAATCTGGCTTGAGGAGAGTCTATAGCGCCAAAGCCGATGGTCTTGCCCCTCAACCCATCGAGGCTCGTGATGCCGCTGTCTTTTTTGACGATGAAGCAGGTTTTCCTGTCTCTGTCCGTATCTCTCATGGAACCCATCTGGCACTTGCCTTCGGTTCTCAAATAAGTATCCAACCATGCCAAAGGAGAATTCCAGGCGATGTCAATCTCCCGGTTCATCAATCCGTCAACCTGTCCTTCATAATCCTTATAGAAGACACATTCGATTTCAAGCCCTTCTTCTTTGAAAAAATCAGCGATAATCCCCCAAATTACGGTAACTCTCGGATCATAGATAACAGCTCCGACTTTCATTCTATCTTTGCTCAACAAGCTCACTCCTTATCTTTATGGGATCATCTGACCCGTTAATGCTTTGCCTAGCCAAACCGTCAGAACGTCGGCACTAGGAGCCATAATTTGACCTGCATACGCATCTCTTAAGAGCCTTTCCGTAGGAAGAGCCTTGTTGTAAGCTTTCCCCCCGCCCACTCTCATGGCAAGCCTGCCACATTCGATTGCCGCTTCTGAGGCGACAATTCTTGCCGACAATATCTTGGCGAGTGCATCCGATTCTCCGTTAGCGCCTGCTCTGGCAGCTTCTAATGTGATGGCCCTTGCAGCGGAGGCATGTTTATATATGTTGCCGATATGCACTTGAATGGTTTCAATATTAGAAAGGGTGCGGCCATCCGGATACTTCCTATTCGCAGCATGGCTGCTGGCTATTTCGAACATATGCATGGCTGTACCGCTATACACGGACCCCAGCCCTGTGATGAAGAATGGAGCGACCACATGGAATACCTGCTCTTCGCCCGAGCCTTCCGCACCGATACGGTAAGAGGAATCCAACGTCACGTCCTCTATACGAACTGGACAAGACGAATTCCCTCTCATTCCCAAGCCATCCCATTCGGACAATTCAAAGGACAAGCCTTTTGACTCCTTAGGGAACACCCAATTGTTGATCTTCCCTTCTTCCACAGATGGTGCGAGAACGAGATAGTAGGAAGCATAGTTCGCCGATGTAACCATGCTCTTCTTCCCATTAAACGTTGTGCTGTCCCCGTTAACCTCGGCACTCATTTCCGTCACATAAAAGTGGGTGCCCGATCCAAATTCGCTGTAAGCTAACGCCATGAACTTGCCGTTTTCAATAATGTCTGCGAAAATCTTCGCCTTCAGCTCGCTGCTTCCATGCGTGACGATACACATCACTGCAACATTGTGCATCATGTAGCAAAGCGCTGTAGTGGCGCAAGTCTCCGCGAATGCCAGACAAGCCTGGGCATGCTCTTCCAGTCCTTTGCCAAATCCGCCGTATTCCTCAGGTATAAGCAGTTTCAGAAATCCCTGTTCGCCTAGCTTCTCGAACGTTTCTTCAGGAAATTTCGACTCCTTGTCTGTTCTCTCCGTGTAGGGCAGTATGTAAGACTTTGCAAATTCCTTGCCTTCTTGATAAATCTGATTCATAGATTCTCTTCCTTTTCCTTGTATAATTCGTTGCCGTGCACATCCTCGAAATAAGCCGGTAAAAGCCTGCCTGGCAATGGTCCAATCGCTGCGTGCCAGCAAAAAGCTTCTAGTGAAATAGTACCATACTATAATCGGTTAATGATAGTTTATCATCAAGGCTATAACAAAATGTCATCAGCGCTTTTCCTGTCCGTTAGCGCTTCGATTATAGCGGCGATGCTTACAACGAAAAAAAAAACAATCCCCGCCCAATCAGCGGAGACTGCTCCAGTGGAGGATAAAGTACGTGATTTCAATCTATCAAACCTTAAACCGGTATCCCGCACCCCATACGGTTTCAATAAACTGATGCTGCGCCGGGTCTTTCTGAATCTTGTCACGAATCTTCCCGACATGGACCGTGACTGTAGCGGAATCGCCGAAGTGATCGATCCCCCATACTTTATCCAGCAGCGCCTCCTTGGAATAGACCCGATCCGGGTTTTCCGCGAGGAATAGCAGCAGGTCGAACTCTTTCGCGGTCAGCGAGATTTCTTCGCCGTGCAGGGTCACCCGTCTGGCGTCGACCTGAATCACAAGTCCGCGAATGTTCAGCTCGCGCGACTTCCGGGCAGACGAAGAACCGGCGCCCGCTGCGGCCCCGGTCAATCGGTCATACCGTTCGAGGTGGGCCTTCACCCGCGCAACGAGCTCCGACGGGCTGAACGGCTTCGTTACATAATCGTCCGCGCCCAGTCCCAATCCTCTTATCTTATCGATATCCTCCTTGCGAGCGGATACCATCAATACCGGAATAAACTTCGTCTCCCGGACCCGTCGCAAGATGTCGAAGCCGTCCATACCCGGCAGCATGACGTCCAGAATGATGAGGTCGTAATCTAGCTCCAGTGCCTCCTTCAGCGCCTGTTCGCCGTCTGCCCGAAGGGTAACCTCATAACCATGAACCTCAAGGTAGTCCCGCTCCAGCTCAGCAATCGCTTGATCGTCCTCAACGATTAATACTTTTCGCTTCGACATCGCACACTCTCCCGTCACGATCTATCCTGATTGATTGGGATGGTAAACATCACCGTCATGGACCTCCCCGGCTCGCTTCTTGCGTGAATGATGCCGCCATGATAGGCAACGATCTGCTTCGCAATGGCAAGACCCAATCCGGAGCCGGCCACATTCTGATTCCGGTTCGCATCCCCGCGATAGAATCGGTCGAAAATCCGTTCCAGTTCATCCGGTTCCATTCCCGGTCCATTATCCGTAACCGCGATCACCCATTCCTCTGCTTGCCGGCCGAAATGCACGTGGACATGGGGTTTTGGATCGTTCACAAACTTCACCGAATTGCCGACGATGTTAAGAATGACACGCTTAATCATCGAGGCATCCATCCTCGCAACAGCGTCAGATCCAGCCTCATACTCACTCGTCAGACGCACTCCCGCACTCTCGTATTCCATGTGCAGCTCATTCATCGTTTGCCGATAAAACTCTTCCAGCTGCACCGCTTCCAGGTGGAATCTCTCCTGATCCAAATCCAGCTTGGAGAACAGGAACAGATCGTCGATCATACGGTCCATATCCAGCGTCTTCGAATGAATCACATCTATATACTTCTTCAGCTTCTCCGGATCGTTCGCGATCCCTTCCCGAATCCCTTCCACATAGCCCTTGATCGAGGTCAGCGGTGTCTTCAGATCATGCGAAATATTGGAGACCAGCTGCTTGCGATTTTCCTCCAAGGCTAATTGCGCGCCAATCGATCGCTGCAGCTCGCTGCGCATCTTCTCGTACGAGCGGATGACGCTGCCCACCTCATTGCGCACGTTCGTATGAAGGCTAAAGTTCAGGTCCCCTTCCGCAATACGTCGGGAGCCCTGTTCAAGCTGCCGCAGCGGCCGAATGATGTCCTTCGTCGTAATCCACAGCAACGGAACCAGGATGATTCCGAGTACGACGGCAACGACAAGAAGCAAGAAGAACTGGAATTGATGGCTCTTTTTCTCCGTATCGGTTACATCGGCGACGAGAAAATACGACAAGGGTTCGTCGATCTCGGGAAAATCGTACCGCACAGCAAGCAATTCCCGCCCTTCCCACGTGCTCACCACAAGTGCTTCATCCTTGTGCTGACCCGGAGCAGAGATATCCCGCTTCAGCTGGGCAAGGAATGGCTCTCCTTCGCTTAATGCTCCGTAGCTTTCCCACCGTTCCCCTTGCCGGACAACAAGGAAGCCCCCGAACGGCTCCAGCTGATTTCCAAGCATGTTCGCGAATGCGGGAGACGTCAGCTTCTCCGGTGTATAGCGCTCCGCATAGCGCAGCTCTACGATCAGATCGATCCCCCGATGGAACGCCTCTTCCGCTGTCTGCTCCTTCACAATGCCGCTCCCAATATAGGAAAGGACTGCCGTGACGATTCCAATTCCCGTCACTGTAACGATAATCGCTGTGAATAAGATGCCGAACAAGTACGTTAAAATAAGTTTCAGTCGAATAGACATACGTTAGATTTCTTTCCTTTGGAAGGCCAATAAGCCCAATATAGTGCCAATGATATAGTAAACGACCATGAATAGCAACGCCGTAATCGCAGGGCCTGCCTCGCCTTTGTACAGGAGCGGCCGCATCCAATCCGCGAAATCAGTCACGAAGAACCGGTTCAGCTGTGGCTCGAACAATCCGATGACGCCCATCGCCATCCACAGCACGACGCTGACCACGAGGCCGGCCCCTCCGCTCCCCGTCCATAAAGCAACCGTATTGGCCAGCACCACCAGCAGGCCGCAGAACACGATGGCGCCGCCGACCTCCGCAAGACTCGCCCCAACCACGGACAAATCCGATATGCCCGTCAGTACCAAGCTTCCTATCAGCAGCGGCACGAACAGACTCATGACAATCAAGGCGCCGGCCGTCCAACCCGCAAGCATCTTTCCCAGGAAGATAATCTCCCGGCTGAGCGGCAGCTTCAGCGCGTTTTTTATCATCCTCGCTTTGAACTCGGAAATCATGAGATCGCTGCCGAGCGACACCATGAATAGAGGCAACACCGTAACGAGCAACAGCTCCAGTGCAACCACAGTGAGATTACCGTTCAGTCCGAGGCGGTCACCCGCGAAGACGAAGACGATACCGATGAGGAAGGCGAGCAGGAGCAGCATCTTCAGCTTGCCGCCACGGAACAGCTTGCGCAGCTCTTCTCCGGTGAAGTATAGGAATGATGCGTTCATGCAGCTCCCCTCCTCCCCTTGGCCACGCAGTGCAAATAATACTCCTCTACGCTTGAGAACAGCTGCCGTATCTGTTCGGCTCCAGCGGTTTCGATTTGCTGCCCGTCATGAAGGATGCACACGTGTGTAATCCAGTCCTCGATGTCGTGTACTTGATGCGAGGAGACGATGATACTCATGCCCGTTTCCGATACAAGGCTGCGCAGCATCGTGGTGAGCTCCCATCGACCCTCGATGTCCATCCCTGAGAACGGCTCATCGAGGATCAGAAGCTTCGGCTGATGAAGCAGCACGCTGGCGAGCTCGATCCGCTGCTTCATGCCGGTGGAGTACTTCTTGATTTTAAGCTTTTGATGCGGTGCCATGCCCACAAGATCCAGCGTCTGCTGCATACGCGCTTCGTCAATGCCGGGATACAGCTTTGCATAGAGCTTCAAATAGTCGTAGCCTGTGAGATAGGCATAGGGTGTCGGCTCTCCGATCATCAGGCCCATGTGCTGCTTGGTCAGATCGGGCCGATCCGCAACGGATACGCCGTTCCAAAGCGATTCCCCGCGTTCCGTCCTGATCCAGCCGGCCATCGCCTGCATCGCCGTCGTCTTCCCGGCGCCGTTTGGACCCAGCAAGGCGACAACCTCACCGGCGTTCACCGTGAGGTTGAGCCCTTGGATACCTCGGCCGCCGGGGTAGACCTTCGTCAGATTTTTGACTTCCAACATAAGCAAGGTCCCTCCCGGAATTGTGGCATTAACCGCGATTTTCGAATTGAGCCGCGTCGATCACTTCAATGGACTTGCCGGCAGAGTCGTACATGTCTGGCGTCGTTGCGTTGATGCCGCCAAGCTCACCTGCACCTTCTATTTCCACACGTCGGATCACGCCCGCTTCGTCCTTGCCGCTCACTTCAACCTTGCCTTGCACGCTTTGCACCTGGTTGTTCGCATCGACCGTCATCTGCAGGAGTACGCGTTCTATCGCTACATCCTCCGTCAGTTCCGGCAATAGCGCTGCGAGTTCAGCTTGGTCGAAGCCTTGGAAGAAAGGCAGCTCCATCACACGCTCCCATTCTGCCGACACTGCAGGAGTGTGGTTGCGTTCATTCTTGTCCGCAGCCAATGCCACATCCATCAGCAAACGTACGGGAAGCGGAAGCTCTTCCTTGCTAATGTCGACCGTAATTGTCTTCGAACCATTCGCATACTCCTCCAAGCTGAATTCGTTCTTAAGGTCGCCTGCCATATAATCGAGAAGCGCTTCTTCCGCTTTGTTCATGGAACGATGGTGGGAGCCCCTCTCATCCCGCCATTCATGCTGCTTGCTGCCGTGGTCATGATCCGCATGGATCACCTGATAATGCAGATCGTGCGTCCGGTCTACCAGATAGATCGTTTCGGCATCGCTGCTGTACATGCTGCCGCTGCGCTCGATACCCATGAGCGTAATGTCGAAGTCGCTGCTTACGCTCTGCTTGTCTCCCTTTGCCTCCACTTTCGTCTCGCCGCCCAGCTTCAGCACCGTCTCGCCGTCGACCTTAACTGCAAAGCTCCCTCGAACGGTCGCACTCTCCATCGCTTCTCCCGACTGATGGTTCGCCTTCAGCACCTCTTTGAACGCGTCATAACCCGGGGTGTTCGGGGCCGACGCGAACGCTGTCACCGTAAACAAACTCAATGCAACAACTGCCGCGCCAATCATCCACACTTTGACTTTACTCTTCTTTTTCATCTCTAACTCACTCCTTTAAGGGTGTATGGTTTCTCTCTTGCCTACACCCTTAGTCTAAAGGAGGAGTCTAAATTCCCTCGAAAGCAATTCTAAAAAGTTTCTAAAATCGGAACATGTTTGATACGGCTCCCCGCCTGAATGCCCATAGGGGTTCACCCCCGCACATTCAAGTTGCGCTCCATGATGAGCATCAATTGATCCACCATTTCAGACGGCGTGTACGGCAATCCCTTAACAATCCACCATTCCACCAGACCGGCTATGGCTACAGATAGAAAGTGGACAAGAATTTCCGGTCGAATGTTCGTCCCGAGGCTTCTTCTACTCAGTTGTCCTTTGATATTCTCCCCCATTATTTCCACCATTCGATTCTGAAACGCGGAAGTACCTTTACTTGTGATGAGGGTGGAATACACGGATGCATGACGCTCTAAAAATTCGAAAGTACGAAGCAGCAGAGCCTCGGGAGCAGTCTTGCTCGATTCCTCGTCAGGCTTGCAGCTTTCATACAATAATTTCAAGTATGTATCCATGCACTGTTCCAGCAGGTCGTACTTATCCGTAAAGTGTGCATACACAGTCCCTCGATTTACATCCGCCCGGTCAGCGATTGCTTGAATGGTGATCTTCTCAAATTCCTGCTCCTCCAATAGTCCGACGAAAGCTTCCATAATAGCCCGCTTCGTTTTATAAATGCGCCTGTCCATGGCTTTCATCACCTCTTTTTAATCAAATCAGAGTCCATTTGTTGGTTTTTCAACAGAATCGAATATATTGCCGATTGATCCGTAACGGAGTCAGGTGTTAGGTTAATTTTAGTCAATGAATGGTTTTTCATCTACATTTGAATGTTACTTGAATCGGAGAGGAGACTTACATGAGAGTATTGGTATATGGCGCAGGGGTAATAGGCAGTTATTTGACTCATGTGCTGACACGGAGCAACAATGATGTGACCTTATTGGCCAGGGGGCAGCGGGCGGATGATCTGGAGAGGGACGGACTTGTCATCCGACATTACTTTCAGTTGAAAACAACAGTAGATCGGGTTCAACTGATCCGGACGCTGAAGACAGATGATGAGTACGATCTCGTCTTTGTTGTCATGACATATACAGATTTTCCAGCCGTACTCCCTGTCCTCGCAAAGAATAGAAGTCAAAATATCGTGATCATTGGGAACAATACTGATGCTCATGATATGGATCATTATTTGAGGGAGCATAGCGATCCCCCTAAAAATGTCGCCTTCGGATTTCAAACAACCGCGGGCACTCGGAAGAACAACCGAATCATCTGTATCCGCGGAGGGGGAGGGCAGATGGTGCTCGGAGGACTGCATGGTCCTATCCCTTTCGAGCCCCTTCTCAATCAGGCGTTTGCGAAAACCAAGTATAAGCTTGTCTATCACGAGAATATAGACGCATGGCTTAAGAATCATATTGTGCCCATCGTTGTGCTGAACGTTGCAACGGTTATACACGAGCATCAAATGAAGAAAATTGCTGGGGACGACAAGCTGTTGCGGCAAATGATTGCTGCTATGGATGAAGGGTTTCGCGTGCTAGAGGCCTTGAACTATCCGTTAACGCCAGCGGCACAAGCCTCACTAATCCGCAATCGCCCCATGCTTATGCGCCTGCTTTTGAAGGTGTATCATAGGTTGCCGTTTAGTCAGTTGGTTAACGGATCCGTAAGTGAAATCGTTGCGCTGAGTCGTGTGCTTCGACGCTGGAAGGAACAGACCCCTATCCGTACTCCTAACTGGGATGATCTGGAGAGGAAGTTTCATGCTAAACTCAACTGATCCCGTATTATACGCCTCAACGCAACGCCCCTTAATGCCTGATGTTTTCAACCTACTGTCCTAGCACTACCTGTGATGATATGGTTCTCTGTAACGGGACTATCAGCGAAGACAAAAGGCGGCCCTATGGCCGCCTTTTGCTTATTGGAATGTTTGTCGAGTAGGAAGTGTCCGCATATCAAATGTTCAAACCGCCTGACAACGGCAACAACTTTCAATTTCCATGGCTGTCCGCAATCACTTGATCAAGAAACTTGTCGGCGTCACAGTTGAACTTCCAGCAAACCCCAAACTTATCCACCAGCATTCCGAAGCAGGATGACCACGGCGTGTTGGATAACGGCATGATCACATGGCCGTCAACCGATAGATGATGAAAGTATGTCTCCAGTTTTTGTTTATCCTCGTAGACTAAACTGATCCATACGTTGTTTCCTTTCACCAGCTCACCTGTCACGCTCTTCATGGAAGGCAGCAAATCCGACATCATGATTTTCCCGCCTGCGAATTCAATCGAAGACTCCATAATCATATTCCATTCATTTTCGGACAGCGGGCGGCTTGGGTCTTGTGGAAAGTCCTTATAAGCAGCCTTTTTTACTTCCGTTGCCTGCAGAGCCTCCGAATAAAATTCAATCGCTTGTTCGGCAACCCCGTCAAAATTCAAATACGCTATAGCTGACATCAAGCAAAACCTCCTTCTTGTGATACATGTAGTATAATGGACAAAAGGTGACGGCTTGGTGTCATCGTTCTGAAAATCATACAGAAAAAAAGAGGGCAATTATGGAGAAGGTTGAAAGACTCATTTCGATTATCATGATATTGCTGAAAAAAGAGGTTGTTTCTGCAACGGAATTCTCGCAACTATTCCATGTTTCCAAAAGAACGATCCTGCGCGATATGGAAACCTTGAGCTTATCGAACATCCCCATCTACTCTGTCACTGGGGTCAAAGGCGGCTTCGGCATAATGGATGAATACAAGGTGGACAAACGCCTTTTAAGCAACTCCGATTTAGCGAACATACTAACTGCGCTCGGTGGATTGGAACAAATCCTCCTTACGGAAGAAGTTGAAAGAACGATGAAAAAAATAGAGGCTATGGTCAGTCCATTGTCTCTGAATCGTTCCATTCAACTGTCGTTTTATGATTGGGAAGGTCGGTCCGAGATTCTTGAAACCTTAAAGACATGTCAAGAATCCATTTTCAAGAAAAGGCTGGTTTCGTTTGATTATACGGATAAAGACGGGGCTGTAACGAATAGGATGGTCGAGCCCTATGAGCTGCATTTCAACGAAACGAGTTGGTACTTGAAAGGATTCTGTTTACAGCGACAGGGATATCGTACATTCAAATTGTCCCGGATCGATCATATTGCTATGGATGAACATGCATTTCGCCCTAGAGACGATTGGTCAGAGCAAGAACAAGATGCAAGTTATCTGCCGCAACTCGTCTCGATTAAGGCATGGATATCGCCCAGCATAAAAGATCAAATCATCGAAAGATATGGTCGAAGGAGTATTGAAAACCATAGTTCTGGATGTTTATTAGCAACCATTCATGTCCCTCAGAATCGTACGGGATTTCAATTTTTGGCAAGCTTCGGCACTCATCTCAAAGTTGTAGAGCCCGAAGCCTATGTTGATGACTTTCGGAATTTTTTGTATCAAATGATGGAGAACTACTCTTGATTAGACCTCGTCTCGGCGATTTGGGCTATGTTTTTGCAGGGACACTATAGTTATACGATTATGCAATCGCCGCATTCATCTGTTCAAGCAGTGAAACAGCCTGCTCTTCCAGCGCCTTAACAGATTGCAGTACTTTGACGGCACGTTCAAGGTTCACAACCGAGTTTGGATCGCCGCCCGCAGGAAAAGGAAATAGCACAACAAGCTCTTGCAGCTCTTCCGACATCTGCTGGTACACCTGCGCGGCCTCGGCACTGAGAGCACGCATGCGTTTATACGATTCACCATCTCCTTGCCATTTTGCGCAAATTTCCCTAAGGAATTCTGCAGCAAGTCGGCGAGCATCCTGCACAACTTCCATATTGTAGGCGTTCCCATTCGGCTCAATCTTGCCGCCGTGGAAAGCATCTATCCACACGTCATAGGCGCGCAATCCCCGTTCGCCACGATCGGTCGGAGACTCTATCCCGTGGTAGTGATCAAGAATCATCATGAGCGCATCCCGAAACATGGAACGCAGATCCTTCTCAGTCCGTTCCTCCAGAGCCAGTATAAATAATTCCTCCAGCGTCCCTCGTCCGAGATGATCGTAAGGGAGCTTGTCATCCTGCATGCATGCCATTGCCGTCAAGATCCGCTGCTCATCGTCATAACCATAGATGACTCCGAATTCGGGAATGAACAAATCCCAAGACAGAACCGGAATGCCTCTGTCGATGGAACGGTGAATCAGATCCAGAGCGGCGGGCAGCTTTTCTTGGATTGGCCTCTTCTCTTTGGCGGCTGCCGTAAGCAATGCCGGGTCGAGCAAGCTGGCATTTTCTCCGGGCCCATCTTGCATGTTTGGCGTCTCTACGATACGGCTGCTCCATCCGATGTTTTGCAAGCCGCGGGCCAAAATATCCCGGAACGAGTACATCGTCGGCCCCGCGATATGGACATCGTTATGGCAAATGGTCATGCGAAAAGCTTGACCGGTAAGTCCCATCACCATCGGCAATGACAGCTGCTGATCGGTAAAGCTCAGCATTCGGTAGAAGGCCCACCCAACTGATGTCCATGTTCCGGGCGCATGGAATGTTGCTGTTTTCGGTAACAAGTTTGTTTTCAAAGCTCCCAAATCCTTTCGTTCCGTTATATATTGGTCGACTACGATACGGATTCGCTCTTTGGCGACTTTTTTCCGGGAACGGGACAAGATTTGATAGACGTTGGCGGGGGATAAACTGAACAACTTCGCGATTTCCTGCGGTGACAAATGTTCGAAGAAATGAGACTCGAAAATTTGCCTCTCCCGCTTGGATAAGCAACTGAGCAGGCTCGTGATCATTTCATGCAGCTGTCGGCGCATCAAGTGCACTTCCGGATTGGCACTGGTGTTTGCATGTTCAGCGAACGAACGCGAGACACGGTGAAGAATATCGTCCAAATTCGACCAAACAACACCTGTCGGGTCTCCTTCTTCCCCGGAACGCTGCAGCGACGAGAAAGGACTCTCCTTCAGAATCGGGTCCCTTCTCAGCCGGGAATACGCTTGATTGCGGACGATCCGGTGAAGCCAAGGCAAAAACCGCGCAACATCGACTAACGTCCCCAGGTGCAAAAAAGCACGGATCAAAGCGTCCTGCACGATATCTTCTGCCAGGAAAGACTCCTGCGTTAATATTTGCGCATACCCGTACACTTGCCGCCGGTGACGCCGGATCAACTCTCCGAACGCCTCCCGGTCCCCAGCCTGCGCACGTTGAACCAGGATGCTGTCCTCCAGCATGTCAAGATCATGCTCCGTCTCTCCATTTCTTACCTCTGCACTTTTTCCCCAAATCACACCGTCCCCGATAAAAAACACCTCGCAACTATATCGACCTAATATACTGACTCGAAAGAAAAGAGATTTCTGACATAACGGAAGAAAATTTTTGCAAAGCTTTTTGTCGATCCCCGCATTTCACTTAAAAGCATTGGATACGGCGGGGTAATCCGCCTTCCCCTGTCAGACAGTTGGCGTATTCATACTGCCATGAGAATCTTAACGTCTACTCCTGACTCCGTTGGCACTCCTTCCCCAACAAGCAACGCTCGATGCAAGAAAGACAATGCCCAACCAACAACGACGTACCTTTACATCAGAATTTAAGGTCAGCGATCTAACATATGTGAAGGTAGGGTACCGGTGGCACTACGTTTGCGTCCTCATTGACCTGTTAAATCGAGAAATCATTGGCCAAAGTGCAGGTCCACATAAGGACGCTGCTTTGATTTCCCGTGCCTTTGCTACGGTAGAAGGCGATCTGAGCCAAATCCAGTGGTTTCACACGGACCGTGGGAGTGAGTTTTATCCCATTTAGCCAGCCAGACTTTTACAGCTATAAATGTTAATAGCCTAAAAGGGGGATTAGAATTAGCAAGCATACTGAAAGAGCACCAGGAAGTTCTGGTGCTCTTTATTTATCTAGTTAAATTATTATTCGCCTTTGTACGCTTTTTCGAGTTCGCTTATATTCAGTTTACCCTCCATACTAAGCATAGCAGCGCTAACCCGATCAGCTTTAGCAGGGTCTGGATCACGCATCATGATGTCTAGGCTTTCCGGCATAATCTGCCATGTCAAACCATACTTGTCCTTGAGCCAGCCACATGACATTATTTCGCCGCCTTCGGATAGCGCTTCCCAAAGATGATCAATTTCTTCCTGGGTTTTGCAGTTTACCGCTATTGAGATAGCCTCACTAAAAGTATAAAACGGGCCACCATTTAGCGCAGTAAAGTTTTGGCCATTCAGTTCAAAGTCTATTGTTGATACATCTCCGGGTTTCTTTCCAGCTGCTTTGGCCACTGACTCTGTGAGATACGATGTGTTTATTATTTTTGAATTTTCAAACAGTGATACATAAAGATCTACCGCTTCTTTTGCTTGGTCGTTAAACCAAAGATAAGTTACTATTTTTCTCATACGAACCTCCTAAGTGAGATGGATAATTACTTTAATTAGAGATGATTCCATTATAGGTTTCATCTCTTATTTTGACTGCCTGTACGGTTACTCTTGTTGGATTGCTATTTCCATTATTAAGGACACCTCTTTCATCATAAGCGTAATTTTGTTTCTTATATCGTTAGACGAAATGAAATTGCGAAATTCATCGGTGTATTTGTTCGGGAAGCCCAAATCGAGTAAATAATTTTGGGTTAATGAAATTTTGGGTGTGCAAAATTTTACCGTCTTTTATTTCAATGACGTGAATGCCCCAAGGCACTAAGACGGATTGATTGTCGCTTGGCATATATTGCGCAAATGCAGGATAACCGCCATTCACCGTTATCGGCAATAATCGAGAACTTTCACAATGCCAACGAGTTAGTGTAAAAAACTTGGACAGATTGTCCTTGCCGCGGACCCACATCTCGAAAGGCGGCATGGATAGGCATCCCTCTTCATGAAACAACGCCACTAATGCAGGGATATCAAATTGCTCAAAAGCATCCACATACCGTGAGAGCAGCTCATGATTCGGTACAGCCTCCATCGTGCATAACTCTTCGGAGCGAAGTTCGGCCCGGCCCATCGTCTCTCTCGCTCTTTGCAAGGCGCTGTTCACGGCTGCATGTGTCATACCTAGCGTCTCCGCGATCTGTTTGGAGGACCACTCGAACACATCCTTCAATATAAGCACTGCACGTTGTCGGGGAGGTAACGTTTGTAAAAGGGCCATAAAGCAAAGTTGAAGCGTATCTTTCCGCAAGACAATATGTTCCGGGTTATCAGTAAAATCCGGAGCAGGCCAAATCCATGACGATTCTGGCAACGTCTCGCGAGGTTCGATGATGGAAACAGCCGGGTCAAATATGTCAACAGGAAGGGAGCGGCGTTTAGCTTGTCTCAGCTTGTCTATACATACGTTTGACGCGATGCGGTAGATCCACGTTTTACGCGAAGATTGTTGCCTGAATGAATTCCAGCTCTGCCAAACGCGAATGTAGGTTTCCTGAACTGCATCGTCCACGTCTTCGATAGATCCTAGCATCCTATAGCAGAACGATGTTAACTCCGGCTTTAACTTCTCAAATATTTCAAGATCAAGTGCGGTTTCGTTCATCTTAGCCTCCTAATGATCTATCATCATGCTACATTCGACGAAAACCAATCCAGCCCGATAGTTAAGTGGAGTAACCTAAACAACACTTTTTGTACTTGCTTCCACTCCCACATGGACAGGGATCATTTCGATCTATCTTTTTATTCAAAAGTATCCCTCTTTCCCGCGAGTTTGTGAAAATAATTTCGAAAAGATTCAATCACGATAATCTGTCCCTCTGGTACACTGACATGTATAATGTTATTGGCTCACAGAGACAGAAGTGTTCCTGCTGTTGCGCTGACCAACAAACCATTTACAATATCCTCCATCTATTATAACAGATTGCCCGCTTAGTTTATACCATCACAATCATCCCTATCACAAGTAGCTGCTGCCTAAATCGCCCGTTTGACTTGAATGACCTTGCCTTCGAACATGCAGAATGTGAACTTGATTTCATCGCTCAAATCGAATGGTAAGGTTTTAACTGTGGTAAGCATCTCCGTGCTGTCTGTAACGGCAAGTTTGATGGAAAATGGCCATCCTTCTGGATGGCCGATTCTATATCAATTTAGTCTGATTGAGTTTTTGCGACTTTTAAAATTGACTCTAATTGGTTCAAGTATGCCAAGAACGCTTCACGTCCCTCTGGAGTGCCAACTAAAACAGTCTTTGGTCTGCGACCCAAAAAAGTTTTATGTATGGCAATATACCCTGCCTCCTCTAAAATCCTTGAATGAGCCGACAAATTTCCGTCACTTAACCCGAGCTTCTGTTTCAATTGCGTAAAATCTAATTCGCCTTGTGTGACTAGCAGTGTCATAATGCCCAGTCTTGCCTTTGCATGGATCGTCTCATCTATCGTGGAAAACAGACCCTTATCCAACAGTGGCACCGGCTTTCGATCGACTGACAAGCCACCAGCTTAGTCCAAGCAATAATCCTCCAAGGATCGCCTTCACAACGAACACTGGAGTTTCTACATGATGTATCGGTGTAAAAATCCACAATTTCAAGATCAGGGATTTGCTCAAAAAAGAAACCCCGAAAAAGCCCACTCCAATCCATCCTATTCGACTTTGAAGAGTCACCCCAGTCATCAGAAAAGCAACCCCAACAACCATAATCCAATAATTATACATATGTGTAGCCGAATAGCCGCCTGTATTCCAAAATAAAACCGCGACGGCAAAGAAGAACAGTATCGACCAGTTCCAAATTAAAATCCTCATCATAAATGGAACCCTTGGCAGCTTTGTTCTTTTTTTAATGAACCATGTCCCTACTAGTCCAATTAGAAAAAGAACCGGCCAATGCTTTCCATCAAGACTAAAGCTTGTTGGAACTCCAGGAATTGATGGTATTAGCATTCCAGCCATCCAAATCACTGAAAAAAGTAGAAAAAAGGGCCTCCAAGAGAAAAGGCTGTCCCTTGCCTCTTTGCACAGTGATTTGATGTAACCAATGTCTTCTAAAGCTTCTGTCGTATTCATGTTGAATAAACACCTCTTTCCTTTGGAATTTAATAAACTTTGTTGTTTTGATTACTTTGTATTATAAAGTATATTCTTCACAGGCGCAAGCGGAATCAGAGTTCATCCTTATTATAGTCAGCAATAATTGAAATTGTTTTATTTGCCACTTCACTACCGAGCGAGGCATACAATTTCTTATCGCCAATAACATAAAATTCTTCTTTAGCTCGCGTAGCTGCAACATTCATCATATTTGGGTCAGAGACAGCCCATCTTGCCGCTCCCCTGCTATTAGAGTCAGCTCCAAGAACAAAGTAGACAATTTTAGCCTCTTTCCCTTGAAAAGTATGAACAGTTCCAATATTCGTTGTTTTCCCATTTTCTCGTTTGGTAAAGTTAATTTCATCTAGAACTTGTGCAAGTTTATAAGCCACATTTCTAAATGGGGTGATCACATAAATTTCATCCGCTAAACTCGGATCCTCTTGCAAACGTTTATCAATCATACTTTTTAGTAATTCAGCTTGTTCTTTAACAAATTTGTCATTTGCTATTCCGGTTGAATCATACCACTGTGATTTTCCTTGTGACTCATCTTCTGATTTACCTTGCACCATCAACCCGTCATACGATATCTCGTTTGAAATCGTGAACATCGGATAGTTCGAGCGTCTGTGTACCCAGAGGGGGATGCCAATCCATTCATCCTCACTTTTTTGATAACCATACTGACTTGTGGCATCCACAATGGTTTGAGTAGACACATCAGCAGAGACAAATTTCTCATCGACTTTATAGTGTCTTCCAATCAAGGTCAGAACATTTGAATCTAACGTCAATACTGGTTTAATTTGTGATGGATCCCCAACAACCATAACCTTCTTGCTTCTAAAAA
The DNA here is from genome assembly GCF_018403685.1 of Xylanibacillus composti. NCBI lineage: Bacteria > Bacillati > Bacillota > Bacilli > Caryophanales > Paenibacillaceae > Xylanibacillus > Xylanibacillus composti. The sequence goes on along the minus strand of NZ_BOVK01000049.1, from coordinate 48,697 downwards.
TTGCACCAACACTAGCTTGTGGTAGTGCTTGACCAGCCTCGTCTATGAATAGATTGCCTATTGAATTTTCATTTAGATTTCTAAACATTCGCCCAAAACTAGCAAAAGTGGTGCTGACAACCGGAATAGTGAAGTTCAACCAATTCCATGACTCTGAAATTAGCTGTTGTCCGTTCTCTTTTCCCATGTACTCAGACTGCCTACTCCATATATTCCTTGCAGCTTTTAGATTCCTTCGGTTTTCAAACAGGAATTGCTTTCTAACCTTTAAAGCCGCAATAAATAGCTCTGATTGTAATTTACGGAAGTTCCTTGTAAACCATGGATTAGACTTTTGCAGCTCATCATAGCATTGTGTAAAATTCAGTTCCTGAATGCCACTTTGAGATTTAAGATTTTCTAATGCTGCAATTTCTTCTTCCATTTTTTTAGTAGCGTTATGTTGAGTAATCATCAAACGCTCAAAGTCTGCTCTTGTGTCCTGAATTTGTTTTTGGATATGCTCACTTTTTGTAACTGTTTTTTTAAACCTATTTTCGAGTCGCATGCGGTCATTCAACCATTTCGTTTTTTGTTTAGATAGACTATTTAATTGATGATTCACATTATTCAGGTTTTTGAAGTATTGCTCAACCTCGGGTCGATTAAATATTTTATGAAACCACAAAAAGCTAGGCTTTTGTAGAGTGACTACATCATAATTCCTTTTGGCTTGAGCTTGTAGATCGATTAGATTCTCTATTTCAATAGAAACATGCGATAAATCATCTTGTAGATTTTCACTTTCTTGCCTCAGTCTTTCAAGTTCACGTGTCGCTTCTTCCTCCTGTGTAATTAAATTTGTTCGTTTCTTTTTTTCTTCATGTTCAAAAGCAATCATTTGCTCCTTATGGATAGATATTAATTTTCGCAGATAAACCATTTTCTCGCTATATTCTTGCATTTCTTCTCTTTCACGTTTTAATACGTCGAACAGGCGGGAGAACTCTTGATATACACTTTCACCTGTGTTCGCTTGCTCATTATCTTCTAGATCTTTTTCAATTGCTTCAATGTTTAAAAGCAACTTGTTCATATTTGTTGACGCGCCACCCTCTAACGAGAATAAACCCCAACTTTCCTCGCTTAAAAGTTTAGTTTTAACCTCTCGGTTCTTTCCGAAGCCTTCTCCGGTTATTTCAGAATTAGATATATCCTTGAAATAATCTGCTTCATCCAATTGCTTTTGAAAATCGTCGGCAATCGCTTCTTTCTTAGGCAACTCCTTAACAATGTTTTGGACAGCCCCATTGTTTGAACTTGCAACAACAATATTTTTATCTGAAATGGAGGGCGGTAAAACGCCAATTTTAGCACTTTGCCAATAAACTAAACTCCCTTTAATCCTTTTATCAGAAAGCTGTACAATTTCCGCTGCCTGTTGTACCACCAAATCAGCAAAAATATCTTTTAACAGTGTTGTTTTCCCTGTTCCTGGCGGACCATTGACACTGCGAATCTCATTTTTGTCGTTTAATGCTAGATTCACCGCAACCTGTTGCATGAACGAAAGCGCAAAACCAGGATTTCTTGGGTATCGACCCAACGGATAGTATTTAGGTTGTAAAATAGTCTCGAAAATCGGTGAGTTAAAATGATCAGACTCTTTATTCCCATCCAAATTTTGCTTGAATCCTGAAAAGCCATCAAAATATCGATCCAAGTTTTTATTAGTAATGATCTTTGCTTTGTTCAGGTCATCAATAAAGAACGAATGTAAATTTACATCCCCGTTCTCCAGATTTTTCACAAATGCATAGCGGAAATTTTCTACGGAAACATGATACTTTTGAAAAAGCTCAGAAATGGTGGAATTGAAACCTTCATCAAACTTGCTGATCAAGTCTTCTCTAAATTCGTTTTCAACTTTTGATATATCCCCCGGTAAATCACCATGTTGGCGAATGTAACCGCTCATTGTAAAGAACAATTTGTCTGCTATAAAATTCAATTCATTATCAAAGTAAATCGAGAAAGTGAATTTATCAGAGTTGCTAATTTCTTCATAGGTTTTAGCAATCTTGTACTTCTCCCTCAATATATCCACAACTTCTTGAAAATCGAAAATATCAAAATATAATACTAGGCCCGACTTCTTAAAGAAATTATCCGTTACATTTTGTTTTTCTTTTTGCTTAGTTAAAAAGTCTGTAAAAAACTTATTCCAGTCTTCTTCCATTGTATGTAAGGACTTTAGCGATTTGTCTTTTCTATTAATAGAACCTTCGGATAGTTGTTCTATCGTAATCCAAGCATTTAAAATATCTTTCCTTTTATTCATGTTCTCCCCCCAGTATCATCTCCACTTACATATTATAAGCCTCTCACCTGAGCATATGAAGACAAAAAAGCTCTCAAACCCTAGAAATCTACATGGGAGAGATGATCCATATGGAACATGGCTGGAGAATAGCATTCCATCACATCCTCCATGGGTGCCAAGTTCATTCGCAGCATTTTGGACGCCGAAGAGGCCGCATAGCCCGCCTTATCGGCAAACTGGTTGCGACCAGATAACAAATTCCATTATGGTTAAGCTTCCCCTTCCCTCCTCGCATCATGATTAGATTAGTAATTGCGCAATCTCCCAAATATGCCCGTCTGGATCGGTGAAACATACAGTGCGCATACCGCAAGGGTTCATTGGACCATCGATTACGGTGACGCCACCTGCACATAAATCGGCATGGGCAGCATCCACGTCGTCTACTAGTATGGTGAGCTGGAATCGTGACCTTGCCTCTTGGTTCGTGACCGCTTCAGAAGGGGTCAGGCCTCGTACAGCGCCAACATGAAACAAATTAATGCTCATGTTGGCAAAGTCGAATACAGCGGAGTTCTCATCCTCATAGGCAGGGGAAAGACCGAAGATATCTTGATAAAAGGACTTCGCGGCGCGAAGATCATCGACGAACAATGTAATGACGTTAATGCTCATGGAATCTAGAGCGATCATCGCTTCACCTCGAATTGGTTGCTGAAGATTTAGCTAAAGAGTCCGCCTAAACGATCATCGGCAGGCGGCGGGTATCCCAGATTTCTCGCCATCGATACGATTTGGCCTTTGTGATGGAATTCGTGTGTCTCCAAATGCGTGATCAGCAGTAATGGCGTTGGTGCCTTCGGGTAACCTTGCCAGCTCTCGTCTTGCTCAATCGGTTCAGACCAGCGATTATCGAATTCGTATAAGAACTGTTGTACCCGTTCATCCACATTCGCAAACCACTCACGGACGAACTTCACATCAGCAGTCTCATTCACGGAAATTTCCCTATGTTCATCTAATTTTTTAGATGCGAAGGCTCCTAGCCACCACCTATAAGTGTCAACTACATGAAGATGGGTCCGAATGATCGTTCCGCGCCCAAACGCAGGAACCGGACTGTGCAAGATCGGGGTGGGTATCTCTTCCAAGAACGCAAACAAATTCTGTCGGGCGGATCTGACCCAATCGTATTGTTGCTGCAGTATGTTCAACAACTGCCGTCACTCCTCGAATATCGAATAATACTATCCATCTTGCATCGGCAACTTCTCGCTTATCGTCAACACGTTGCCGTCGGGGTCTATAATCGTAAAATATAGCGTGCTTCCGCGCAATTCGATCCGATCCACCAGGGCGCCTTTTTCAATCATCGACTGGTATGACTGGAAGATCGCAAATGGATCTGCACGGCGGAAAGCGTCAACTAACGCTTCGAACACTTCGATGCTAAGTCCGCCGCGCGGAGCAGTAAGCACGGAATCATCCCAATATTCAGGATGGCGCTCAACGGCCGTCTTCAGCCTTGTCCTCGCCCGCTTCAGCGCCGCCTTGACCGAACCCTCGGATTGTCGGAACAGCAGTCCCGTTTCTTTCGCAGTAAAGTGAAATACGTCGATTAGCAGAATGAGCACGACCTGCTTGGGTTCGAGCCGATCGGACAATAGCTCCAGCGCCTCCCGCACATCCCATCTGCTCCATTCGTCATAGGAATCGGTTTGCTCCAGGAGCGGTCTGACTTGCGGCAGCAATTTGCGACTGCGGCAAATATCTACCCACTCGTTGGCGGCAATTCGAAACATGAATGGCTTCGTAATTTCCCTTTTCGGAAACCGGACATGCCAACGATAAGCTTTAATCAGAGATTCCTGCAGCAGATCGTCCGCATCCCATGCTGAGCCCGCTTTAGCCAAACAATACCGTCTTAGATCGCTATGTAGCGGGATCGTCATCTCCGCAAACGTTTCATAGCCTGGGTTCGTACGGTCTTCCTGCGTCACGATAGTTGCTTCCTCACGTTATCTTTGTAAGTGTAATACGGCGTATTTCCCGTCTCTTGCACAATATCAACAGGATTTCCGTCTGGATCGAAAGCTTTAAAGAAAGAGTGTCCTTCCTCTACGAAGATTTCGCTTAATTCTGCGCCTTTCGCCTTAAGCTCTCTATACGAATGGTTAATATCGTACGAGGTGAAATTGAAATAAGGCATCGCATGTTTCCCGGTGTCGAATTGGACAGGCTGCGGTTTGTCCACTTTCCACAGTAAAACCAGTGTTTGAGCGTTAGGGAACGCGAGCCCGATTCGGTAATCGGTCTTCTCGATTGCCTTCAGTTCAAACATTCGAACATACCACTCTTTCGAACGTGCAACGTCGGTTACCGGAATAAAAATACTGGATACGAACGAGACTATATTTTCCATAGCTAATCAACACTCTCCTTTTACCTTTTTTTTCAACTCTATTAACGATAAAAAAGGATCAAAAGATACGGGGTACAAAAAACTTAATATCACGCTCCACTTTATTGAACGTTGTCGTTACTTATGATACGGTTCACCGCACTGTTTGCATCTCCAACCCTTTGATCCCGTATAACTCTTACCGATGCCGCCATTTCATCAGTGTGGGATATATTGATGTTGTACTTGCGGGCGATGTCCCCGTGTCTCTTCACCTGTCCGAAGTTCCTCCAATATTGCCAATTGTTCAGCTGCGTGATATTCACTTTTTATCGCCATAAGAAAAAACTCCCCTTCAAGCAGACCGTTTATTTGTTAAAGGGGAGCATATCAGATTTACGGGGGATAAATAAATCGTTTGACTACAGACGGCTATTTGAAAATTGGCGATGCCAGTCCGTATGCTGTTGAAAGTCATTTGCTACAGCGAGAACAGTGTTTTCATTATGCATTTGACTGACAACCTGCAGGCCAAGAGGCAAACCGTTTCCGCTAAAGCCGCACGGGATACTGATTGCTGGGAGTCCATAGTAGTTTGCGAAGAAGGTATTCTCTGCACTAATGGAAGTTGGGCCTCCGCTCAAAGCCTGCTCAATGGTGGGGGTAATGTCCGTTGTAGTTGGCAGCAGCAGCACATCCACATCTCGAAAAAGAGTTCGGGAAACTTCCGCGCGGATGTTATGAATCTGTGGCAAATCCACGTTCGGCTCTATGGGAGCATCCACTTCCTTTACGTCATAGTCTAACGACATAAGCATATCTGCCGCTTTTGTAAAAACATCCCTCACTTCATTTGAAGCACGATAATTCCGAACAACTCCGATCCGGGCTCTTCTTCTCTCAATTGTATAAGGCTTATCAATATGCTGCTGAGCCGGCTCCTTCTCTAAGCTCTGGTTTTTTTCGGAAAGTGCGTTAAGAAGTACGGCGGTATCCTCAACCGATCGGCACATGACGGCACCGTGGGCGACATGGAGAATAAATTCGTCGACGGGCTCCCCCTCCAGGATGCCAACTGTACTAAGCAGTCCATATGTAGCTTTAAACCCTGTCACTCCGCAGCACGCTGCGGGAATTCTGCAGGAACCGACCGCATCCGTATCTACCGTTGCATAACACATTCCCGTTACCACCGCTGCCGCAGAGCCGCCAGATGAGCCACCCGCTGCATAATCTATGTTCCATGGATTTCGCACACTGCCAACATGGCTGGCAACCGAGGTCGTCCCCATCCCGAGTTCGTGCATATTGGTTTTCCCGATTATAATACCACCGGCTCTCCTTATTAGAGAAACAACCACAGCATCCTTGTCGGGAATTCGATTGGAAAAATGGATGAAGCCTGCCGTTGTCGGAATACCCGCAGTATCATAAAAATCCTTGATTCCAATAGGAATTCCGTGCAGTTGTCCTTTCCATCCCCCTGACATGATCTCGCTCTCTGCTTTTCGGGCATCATTTAACGCCTGTTCCGCCAAAACCGTAATAAAGGCCCGGAGTGTTTGGTTCATATTAGCGATAACTGATAAACATTCTTGCACAAGCTCTACCGGCGAGATTTGCTTCAGGCGGATCAGCTCGCTGGCTTGTGTTAGGGTCATTAACTCGCTCCGTGCAATCGGCATACCCTATTCTCCTTTCGAAGCTCATTTTGGCAACAAAGGAAGGCAATAGTCGATCATAAACGCCGAGCCATCATGCCTTTCCTTCTGACAATATATTTCGAGACAGGGCTTGTCCGCTAACTGAAAGCTGCTGTCCAATAACCATTGCCCATACATAAAATCAACCGTTTCACCTATCTTTTGGACCACATCCTCCATTCGTTCACCCTCCTCTCGACATACTGCATAAAGCCCTCCCTCAACTTGCTGGATCCCGATTTCTCCGCTTGCTTCAGTGATTTCATTGGGGATGGAGAACGCTGCATCGTAACGGCACTTGTCCCTTGCGGTTATGTCGGGATTATCATAGGTAATCCCCATGCAAACCGTTTCCTCTGAAAACAAGTTCCTGGATGCAAGCCACTGCTCCACTTTGCGGAACGAAACAAAGATATCATTGTTGAAAACGCCTTTGTCGTAACCAGTGAAACAACGATGGTAGGCAACATGGAATGAAGGCAATGTTTTAATCTCTACTTTTCTATAGTAATCCATTTGGATTTTTCGGACTTTCTCCAAATTGCCAGCAACTTTGCCATTCTTGCGAAAATGATTTCGAAAGGAGTTGGCGGAGGTGCCGAAATGAGCCCGAAAAGCTCTCGCAAAAACGGATGGCGACGAAAACCCGCACTGCATGGCTATCTCGGTTATGCGACAGTCGGGTTGATGCAACAGCAAGTTTGCAGCTTTTTCAATTCGAACCCGTTGTATGAATTCGTTCGGGTTTTCCCTAACCAGGCTTTTGAAGATTCGATGGAAATGAAACGGTGAATAATGGGCAATTTCCGAGAGTTCGTGAAGCGGCAATTCGCGGTCCAAATGGTTATTGATGTAGTCCAACACCTGATTTACTTTTGAGACATAATCTTTTCTGCTCATCCGCACACCTCTTTGTTCTGTTTCACTCACAGGTTTAGTATACCGAATGCCCGTCATCCCAGGTAAATGTGTTTTGCTTACCTGGTCTAAAATCCATGTGAATAATGCATGGTCCGTCTGGATCCGATAAAGCAGAGAAAACTCCATCAAAGTGAAGAATACATCTTTCGTACACTGTTTTTGCAGGGAGGCTTCGTACTTACAGTAACATCTCTTCTTTCTTTACGAATCAACAATAATAGGCACTCCACATGTGTCGAGAACCTTACGATCTAAGCTCCAACCTGCTAATTTATCGCTGCCGCTTCGACATTCAGTTCAATTCTCTGCTTTACCCCTATTTGTGATACGGTTCTCCGTAGCATTTCAGAGGCGAAATTACGTTCCACGCCACTTATGCTTAAATAAAAAAGCCAGTCCCTAGAAAAGGAGACCCGCTACAAAAATGTGTGTATTTTGTCTAAACACTCATTGACTACTTCATCAGGAGCTTTCCCGACGATATCAATGCGCCTAGCTCGCCAATCAAGATTTTTGATCTGATCCGTTAAAATGACCCCGTTAAACACCAATCCGTCGGGGAGCAATACTTCATATCCCCAACCTCGAACCGTATGTGTAATTGGGCAAACAGAAACAAAGCCCGTCGTATCATTAAAAGCTTTTGGTGAAAGCACGATTCCAGATCTTCTACCGGCTTGTTCATGACCTGCCTGGGGATTAAAATTAATCCATACGAGGTCTCCGCGGTCTGCAAGCATCTAAAGCAATTCCTTCCCTTCAACACCGAATTCCAGTTCGTCGTGACGATTTTCAGGTTTACATTGGGCCAGCAATTCTTCCAACGTCGGCTTTTTCTTATTAGGTATTACGATGAGCGTATGATCGTCACTTACCACTAAATCCACTTCGGATCCTTGACTTATCGCAATTCTTTCTGCTATCTGGCTTGGAATACGAATGCCCAGACTATTTCCCCATTTCTGAACGGTGGTCGACATGGAGAATCCCTCCTTTTTTCGATAACTCTTTCTCATTTTATCACACCCCCAACAATTTGTATATACTAGTATATACATAGAGGTGTGATTTGATACCAAAGATATGAATAGGAGAGTATCTCATTGGAGACGGTTTACGGTTGAAGGCATCTAATTTATTGGGAATGGCTTCATTCAATTCGCACAGGGAAGCGAATAGCCGGGCGAACGTTATTAGATACACCAAAAGGTACTTGTTCATCTCCCGCAGCACGGGCAGCCGCCGTTCGATGAGCGACACCGCCTCCGCATCATGTCCGCCGAGGAGCCAATGGTCGACTGCTACCGCATACCCGTTTGCCTCCCAGCCAGCCTGCGGCTCTCTGAAGTGGCTTTCTATTCACTAAGTATCTTGCCCCAACGGTCAATTGAACTCTGCTATTATACGATGCAATATATTTTTGCTATCTTCGTCCTTGGGTCGGGGTTTCCTACCGATTTGTTTATAAACTTCCTTTCCCTCCAATAGTTGCCTTAGATTTAATACATGAGCCGATAATCCGTTCAACATATGTCTTTGTGGTAACAACGAATCGTCCCTCCATACCCACTCCGGTAAGTCATTCATAATAATGCTTCCATCATTGGTATGGGCATAATCGAAAACGAAAAGCATGGAAAGAAGTAAACCACTCCCCTCTTCTAAAATCATCACCCGAACGCATAGACAGCCTGATAGAGCATTTTCACTCCCGACACCACGTCTGGAGAGTACAAGCTCCCAACGTTAACCAGAAGCCCTCGCTCTCCCTCCTACCTAGCCAACTGTAATGTCAAAAACTATAATACATTCCAAATTCACGAAATCATAAATAAGCATCAAGAACTTTTGTCTTGATGCTTATTTATAAAACTATATCTTCAGCAACTGCTCAATCCATTTTTTTCTTACCGTTATAGCCTTTTTCCGCTTTACCATCACTTGTGATACGGTTCCCCCCGCTGAATCTTAAACGCCCGGTACACTTGCTCCAGCAGGAGCAGGCGGACGAGCTGATGAGGGAATGTAAGCGGGCCGAGGGTGAGCTTGGTATCGGCGCGTTGCAAGACTTCCGGTGCGAGGCCGAGGCTGCCGCCGATGACGAAGGTGAGGTGGCTTGTCCCGTAGGTGGTCAGCTGGGTGATGTGCGAGGCCCATTGTTCTGAGGTCCATGCCTTGCCATCTAACGTTAATGCAATCACATGACTGTCCGGGCGGATGGCAGCCAGAAGCCGTTCCCCTTCCTTGCGCTTGACCTGCTCCTCTTCGGCTCCGCTTAGGTTGTCCGGCGCTTTCTCGTCCGGCACCTCTGTGAGTTGCAGCTTGGCATAGGCGCCAAGGCGCTTCGTGTATTCGGCGATTCCCTTCTGCAAGTACGATTCCTTGAGCTTTCCTACTGCTGCGATCTGCACCGTTAGCATGCGGCCTGTCCCCTTCTCAACTGGTTTCCTATGCAAAAAACGCCTGATCGGCGTTCGTGCTGGCGAGTATTCGTGGCATTGCTATCCGCCGGTTAGTCGTCCTTATTGCCTCCCTCTCTTCCATATATGAGCGGTTGCCCGGCCCTCACACAACCAAATACTGCCCCGGCTTATCGCAGCGCTCGCACTGCTTGGGCGGGTCCCAGGCGGCAAAGTGGGTGTCCTCCAGATCGACGACATCCGGGGCCTCTTCGTATTCATCAAGAAATTGCTCTATGGCGAGCTCCAAGTGTTCACGGCAAACTACGTACATAGTAGATTCCAGCGCTCCTTCTTCTATAAGTCCTGTACTGCATATCATGCTTCAACTTCGTCTACGGCATAGCGTTTGCCGTTCGCACTGTATCATGCTATTCCTTATTCGCATACCGGCACGCGCCCGAATGCCTCTATCCCGGCAAGCTCCGCTCTCGAGCTTGCTGCGCCAACCCAAAGCTTAGGCCAACACAGGATTCCCCGCCACACCATACAAGCTATGATGGAATCGTCGTATAAGCGCAGCTTGCCATAGAGACAACCGCAGCAAATCGGCCTGCCCCACCCCGCTACTGTCCGGCATTATCAGCGAGCGTGATAGTCGCCGTCTGCTTCTTGCCGTTCCGGTAGTAGGTAACCTCCAGCGTATCGCCGATGGTCTTGTTGTCGTACAAATATTTGCGCAACTCGAGGAAATCGCGGACCGGCTGGTGGTCAAGCTGCACGATGACATCATCGGCCTGCAGGCCTGCATGCGAAGCCGGGGCCGACGCTTCGACGATGACTAATCCAGTATGGACATGATCCGGCAGATTTAATCGGGCTCGCTCTTCGCTCGGCAGCAGTCCTAAGTCCTGCGTACGCACACCCATGAGCGGGCGAAGCACCCGGCCTTCCTCTGCGAGCATCTGGACTATTGGGCGCACTTCGTTAATCGGGAGAGCAAAGCCGAGTCCCTCGACACCGGATTGTGCTACCTTCATGCTGTTGATGCCGATCACCCGGCCCTGCAGATCGATGAGCGCACCGCCGCTGTTGCCCCAGTTGATGGCGGCATCCGTCTGAATGACATCGACCAGCGATTCGGTCGAGCCATTCGCAGCCGGCATCCGGATCGTGAGCTGCGGCGAGCTGATAATGCCGGCTGTCACCGACAGCGCATAGTTCAGGCCGAGCGGATTGCCAATCGCAATCGCCGCCTGCCCGGCCTTCAGCTTCGAGGAATCACCGAACTCGGCTGCTTGTTTGATGCCGGAGGCGTCTACTTCCACGACTGCCAGGTCAGACAACACGTCGCCGCCTAGAATGTCGGCCTTCTTCCGCTCGCCGCTCGGCAGCACAACTTCGACAACCGTACCCTCGTCGATCACGTGCATGTTCGTCACAATGCGCGCCCGGCCATCCCGGATCTCATAGATGACGCCGGAGCCCATCCCTAGCTCCATAACGGAATCCGCATCTCCAATCCCGCTCAGAATCGTAACGATGGACGGGTTGACCTTCTCGACGGCTTCGACGATCAGCTCGTGCAGCATGCTCATCCCGCCCTCGGGCATGGCCTGCGTTGGTGCCGGCTGGTCTGCCTGCTGTTGGGTCGCAGCTTGCCAAGGCTTCACTACCGCCAAGGCAATGCCTGCCCCGACTAGCACGAATGCAGCGCAAACGATGGACATCAGAGCCGCAGCCGATACGAAAGGCAAGCTGCCCAGCCACTCCGGCCAACGCCGCTTGAAGCTGCCGCCGCCCAGCAGCTCCCGTCGGGCGCGCCTGGATAAGCGGGGGGAATAAAAATCATCTCGGAACCAACGCATAGCCATCTCCCGCCCTTTCTATTTCGAAATCCGTTGGAATATTTCTATCTCCATCCGACTACACTAGGATTAAGAGATTCAAAGGATCATTACCCTCTTTTCCATTGTAACCCAATCTGGAGCTGGCATGAACAGCAAAATGTATGAATCCATCGCCTGACCGTTCTGCCGAATGCCCCTAGGTTTCAATCAAGCCCATTTGGGTAATACCATTATACGTGCCCTATCAGAAGGAGGAATTTCCATGCAGAGAGAACGCATGCACGCCGCTTTGGATGAAATTAACGTAATCGGCAAGCTCGCCGACCTGAAGCACGATCATTACCAGCATACGCTGGTGTTGTCCGCCATCATAGAGCTGCTAGTAGAAAAACAGATCCTCACCCCCGAGGAAATTCACCAGAAAGTGAACGAACTCGATCGCGAGGCTACCCCAGGGCATCCCATTGCGTAGGGCGGTCGTAATACGTATCCATCAGCTCCATCCGATTCGGCTTGGGCGTAATGCCTCGCTCCTGTAATACATTATTCACCGTCAGCCTGGCCAAATCCATCAAATTATGATCGCGGCTCAAGTGTGCCAGATAGACGCGGCGTGTCCGGTCGCTCGCCAGTTCACAGAGCGCTTCCCCAGCCGCCTCGTTGCTTAGATGGCCGGTATCGCTCAGAATGCGCCGTTTGATATTCCATGGATAGCGGCCAACCCTTAGCATGTCTACATCATGATTGGACTCCAGAATCAGCACATCGGAATCGGAGATCGCTTCTTTCACTTTGGGACTTACATAACCCAGATCCGTAGCCAGGCTCAGTTTGCATCCTTCATAATGAAACACATAGCCGACCGGCTCGGCCGCATCATGCGAGATCGCATAGGATTCAACCTGCAGCATGCCGAAGTCCAGCCGGTCTCCCGTTTCGAACGACCGCACCTTGTCTTCCTCAATTTCGCCAATCTGATCGCGCATCGCTTCCCAGGTGCGGTCATTCGCATAAATCGGCAAGTTGTACTTGCGCGACATGACGCCGAGACCCCTAATATGGTCGGCATGCTCGTGGGTGACCAGAATACCGTCGAGCTTAGCCGCATCTACGCCTCTTGCTTCCATCAGGGCTGCCAGCTTCTTCGCGCTTAGCCCGGCATCGACCAACAACGACGCTTCCTTGTTGCGGACAACCATGGCATTGCCGGAAGACCCGCTTGCTAAAATACTGAATTGTAAGCTCATCAATGTCCTGCTCCTTCTGCTTCTTCACCTGATCGTGGTGGAACAATAATAGTCTAGTGAGGCACTGTGCGAATGGTTGGGATGCCCGCGAAAGGGACGAGCTTTGCAGCTTTCTCCTATTCGTATCGCAGGGCCCGCCATTGAAGCCGGTTCGCTTCTCCAGATTCAATCCACACTCCTGCATTCGCCTTCGTTCCACCTGTATGGATATCTACGGAATCTCTACTTCCCCGTTGATGGCATGAATGTAATAGATACTCCCATTGTCCAGCGCTACACGCCACTTCGGGGCCATATATTGAATATCCGAATTATAGCTCTGTCCGTGATAGCCGAGCCGAACATCGGTAATGACACTGCCGCGCTGCAAATAGTTTTCCGCCAGAAATTCTACAGCCCTGTACGCAGGCAAGATCTTCTGTTCCTTCTCGGTAATCGTCGATTCAATTTCGACATAGCTTTGCGAATAGGACTCGATCTGGCCGCCGCCGTCGTAGAGGGACAAGTTCACCTCGAACAACGGAATCCCCTCGTGAACCTGATCGAGCACCAGCACACCTGGACGGCTCATGATCGGATCGGGGATATATTCCTGGACATGGTCAATATAATTGGACAGGGTCGACTGCCAATCGGTGCGCCCGAACAAGTCCAGTCCGCGAATCGGCGGGCTGATCATCGTGCGCCCCATCGGATCGGCCTGTATCAGGAAGCGCACCGTAATCTCGTTCGCGCGAGGGGTCTCCTTCGGGATGCTCGTATCGAGCTGAATGCCGCGGGAGGCAAGCAGCTGCTCCGTCTCTGTCACGACACTGGCGGTTTCGTCCACTTCCCCGAAGATATCGAGCTGCTGTGCCCACAGCTGATACCCGAGCAGCAGATTGAGAATGAGAAAGGCCAGGATCAATATCGTTTTTGCTCGTCCCCATTCCATCCTTCTCGCCTCCTCATGTCAGAAAGTCGACCTCGCCGTCGAATAGCTCCACAACCCATACCGGCACCAGACGAACGGTATCTTCCTTAATGTGAGCCTGGTAAGCGGGGAAGACCCGCTCCACCGCCGAATTGTACTCATAGCGCTCCAGCATCTGCTCCAGCGATTCGCCGCCGGCGAGCAGGTATTCCTCCCGCTCCGGACTCGCCTCATAATCAAGCGTAATCAGCGAGCGTTCATAATTGGAGACAACGCCTTGCTGCAGCACGATGCGCATATAGCCAAAAGGCGTGCCCGGCAGAGAAAAGATCGGGTAGGAGTCGTAGTACTGGCGGTACTGGATGACCTGCGTCCATTCTTGGTTGAACATATCCGTCGTATAGCTGCCGTTCCAGCCTCCGTGCTGGTTAATGAACTGCATCGCGGTCAGGAAACTCTCTTCCGGAACTGCGCGCCCCGGCGCCGGAGCGACAGGATCGGAATAGTTCATCCATTGGTTCATGCGATCGATTTGCAGTCCCCGCTTCCCATCTGTAAAAATCTCTGTGCCATCCCGCTCCAGCAAGTTTCGGCTAATGCTCGGATCAATAAACAGGCTGTTCTGCATCTGCTGCGGCGTAAGAGTGGAGTAAGGAAGCTCTATAATCGGGATGTGCAGCGGCTGCTCCGGCACATAATACTTGCCATACAGCAGGCTGAAGTTGTTTAGCTCGTTCAAGTAGCTGCCCAGCTCCACATACCTCGCCAGCTCATGCGCGCTCATGTCGACGCGGGCAGCCTCATAAGCGTTAAAGCCCCGATCCGCGAAAAAGTATGCCTTCACTTCCCCTTCCCGCTCCGTTGCGGTCAGCCAGATGCGGTCTATATGATCATTCGCATGATCGACCTCTCCTTCGATCCGAAAGAGTGATCGGAGCACGGAGAACGGCAGTCCGTCGTGGAACGTAATCTCCAGACCCTTGCGCTCATTCCGCATGGCGTTCCAGTCATTCATATACCGTGCAATCGGGCGTACCCCTTGGAAGCTCCGCTCTGTCAGCATCTCGTAAATTTCCTCGTAGAAATAATGCTTGGGGTACAGCAGCGTATGGCGCTCCTCGCCGAAGTGCAGGATCATCTCACTGGGAAACACCACATCCTCCACGCCCATTTCAGCACCGGCCAGCTCTGCGCGAATATATTCTGTGTCCCGGATCGGAATGAAGTTGGGCTGATTGTACGCAAGCATATAACTTTGCATCAGGCTGCCTGCCACCAATACAATAAGCAGCGCCGACTTCAGCTTCTCTTTCATCCCTCTCACTCTCCTTCAACCTCGAGCGGCAGTGTGAAAGACACGCGCGTGCCCTTGTTCACTTCAGACTCAATATAGATGAATCCGTTATGCGCCTTGACTATTTCCCGGGCAATGGACAAACCAAGCCCCGTTCCGCCCATATTACGCGAGCGCGCTTTGTCTACTCGATAGAATCGCTCAAAGATATGCTGCAAATCCTTCTTCGGAATGCCGACCCCGGTGTCCTGCACGGCAACTTCCACTTGCCCGCCTTCCACTTGGGTCGCTTCCAATGTAATCGTCCCGTCTTCCGGCGTATACTTGATCGCATTAGAGACGAGATTATCGAGCACCTGGTCGATCTGATCGGGGTCCAGCGGCACAGGCGGAAGCGGTTTTGGCGCATATACCTGGATCGAGATGCGCCGCTGCTGCAGCTGGAAGGAGAAGCGGTCGGCCACTTCCTCCAGCATCGCGGCGATATCTGTAGGCTCTCTTGTGACCACCGTCTGCTTGGAATCGAATCGGGACAGGTGCAGCAGGTCCGTTACAAGGCGGATCATCCGCTCCGTCTCGTTGCTCGCCACGCCTACGAATCGATGCGCCAGCTCCTTCTCGTCAATAGCGCCGTCCTGCAGCGCTTCCAAATAGCTCTTGATTGTGGTAAGCGGCGTCCGCAGCTCGTGGGACACGTTCGCGACGAACTCCCTCCGGGAGCGCTCCATCTTCTCCTGCTCGGTGACATCCTGGAGAACGATGATTGTCCCCGAAATGCGCCGTTCCCGCCGATAGATCGGCGTGAAGGTAACGCGCACTACGCTGTCCTCTTCTTCTTCCGTTGCTCCAAGCTCAATCATCACCGTGTGCTGGGCGCCCAGCACATGCCGGTCGATTTCCGGCTTGGCCATGCCGAGCACAGATGAGATTTCGCTTCCGACCGCTTCCTCGGACAGGCGAAGCATCTGGCGCGCCCGTTTGTTCATGACGATAATCTTGCCCATATCATCCGTGGCGATGACGCCATCGCTCATATTCGCCAGTATCGAGGCCAGCTTATCCTTCTCTTCCTCGTTAGCCGACAACGCTTCCTTCAATCGGTTGACCATGTAATTGAAGGCTTGTCCGAGCTGTCCGATCTCGTCATTGCCATTGACGCGCACCTGCTGATTGAAGCTGCCCTCGGCCATCGCCTTCGCGGTTCGGGTAATTTCCTTGATCGGATTCGTAATGGTGTTCGATAACAGAATGCCAAGCAGCGCCGTCAATCCCAGTGCGATCAACGTGCCGGCTATAAAAATCTGATTGATGCTGTTGATCGTTCCGTACATTTCCTCCATGGAGGCAGTCACATAGACAGCGCCAATAATGCGGTTGCCTGCTTTCACCGAATAGGCGAGCGCCAGCTTGCGCACCCCGTTCTCTATGACCCTCTCCTCGTAGCTGAATCCTTGAAGCGCCTGCGCTATCTCGGGCTGCGTCTTCTTCTGCCCTACCAGCATCGGGTTGGAGGATACCAGAATGACGCCGCTGGTATCGAGCACCTGCACCTCGGCCCCGCTGATCTTGTTGAAATTGCTGACTACATCATGCAAGTCGTCATAGCTTGTCCGTTCCTCGCCCTGCTCCCGCTCTGTCTGTCCGGACATATATTGACCGACATATTGCGTCAGCAAATCCACCCGATTGTTCAGCGATTGGGTGAAGTTGCTCGTGAACGAGCTCTCGACCGTATTGACGAAGTAGACGCCAATCAACTGCATCGCGATCAGGATCAGCAGAACGTAAATGATGATCAGCTTCAGCTGAATCGAACCGAACAGTCGCAGCGGCTTCATGCAGGCCCACCGGTTTTCGGATTGCGCATCAGATAGCCCAGACCGCGCCGCGTTATAATGTATTCCGGCTTGCTCGGGTCATCCTCAATCTTCTCCCGCAGCCTCCGGATCGTCACATCAACCGTGCGCACATCGCCCAGGTATTCGTAGCCCCAGACAGCCTGCAGCAGATGCTCGCGCGTCATCACCTTGCCGCTGTTGCGGACAAGATACTGCACCAGCTCAAATTCCCGATGGGTCAGATCCAGCGCTTCGCCGTCCTTGTAGACGACGTACATGTCCTGATCAATCAGCAGATTCGCCAAGCGAATGCCGTTCCTCGCCTGCGCCTGCTGCTCCGGCTCTGTCTCAAGCTTCGCCACCCTGCGCAGGTGAGCCTTAACCCTGGCCAACAGCTCGCGCGTGCTGAACGGCTTCGTCACATAATCGTCCGCGCCCATCTCCAGACCCAGTACCTTGTCCAGCTCCGTGTCCTTCGCCGTCAACATAATGATCGGCATATGAAGCTTGCCGGCCCGCAGTTCGCGGCAGACGTCCATGCCATCCTTCAACGGCAGCATCAAGTCGAGCAGAATCAGATCCGGCTTCTCCGAAAAAGCCAAATCAATCGCTTCCTGCCCGTCGAATGCGCAGACTACCTCATAGCCTTCCTTCTCCAGGTTAAACTTCAGAATATCGGCTATCGGCTGCTCATCGTCCACGACCAATATTTTCGCCATACGCAACGCACCACCTATCATCCGATCCAATGTGTACGCCCCCTGTTTTCTATCCTATTATTTTAGCATAAAAAGAATAGAAAAGAGACAGCTGTCAAAGGTTGACACTGTCTCTTGCTATCTCATGACTTAAGGCAAATATTTGACCGGATTTTGGGCGGTGCCGTTCTTCAGTACTTCAAAATGCAGGTGAACGCCGGTAGAGTTGCCGGTGCTGCCCATAATGCCGATTTCCTCGCCCTTCTCCACTACAGAGCCTTCCGATACAGAAATCGACTTCAAATGAGCGTAGAGCGTCTGATATCCGTTATTATGATCGATAATGACCGTATTCCCGTAGCCGCTCTTCTCTCCCGCATGAATCACTTTCCCGTTGTCGGATGCCTTGATCGTCTTGTTCTTCGATGTCAGGTCGATGCCCTTGTGCAAGCTGCCCCAGCGCATGCCGTAGCTGCTGGAAATCTTCGCTCCGCTGACTGGCCATGCGAACGAGCCGGTGCCCTCGCCTGGAATGACCTTCGTGCCTCTTCGCACAATGGCCGGCGTCGCTTCCTCGATAATTTCCTTGTTGATCAATTCCTGTTCTTGCTCAATGCCGTTGATCTTCGTCAGCTTGAAGGTAAGCAGCTGCTTGCCGTTAACCCCCTGCTGCTCGACAACCGTCTTGCCCATCTTCAGTTCGTCATCCTGCTTGTAAATGGTTTCATACTGGATATCGTGCAACTCTTCCACCAGTTCCTCCGTCTTCACGGACAAGTGAGGCTGCAGAATCGTCACATCCAGCTCGTCGCCGATATAAATATTGTCATTTTCGATGTGCGGGTTCTTGGCCCGAATTTCTTCCTCCGAAATATCCAGCTTGCTGGCAATGCAGGAAATGCAGTCTCCTTCCTTCACCACGTAGACGGTAGGAGCTACATCACCTGTGATAAGCTTGTCCACCAATTCCTGCGGATCGGCCACTTGGCCCGGATCGAAACTCTCAACGACATCAACATCTACTTCTTCCACGAATTCAATAGATTCGTATTCGCTGTCCCTCTTCTTCACAGCTTCCGCCGCTTCCGCTTCAGACAAAATACGTACGTTCCGGACTGCCTCGTCCGGGTCGGCTGCTGTGAAGTGAAGCTTGATCTGATTCAGGATCGCGTCCGCCGTCTCCTGATCCTTGACAATGCCCACGGTCTCACCGTTAATCTTAAGCGCAACACCGACCGACTTCGGCTCCAGCAATTCCGCTAAGTTCTGAATGGCTCCGTCATCATCTGTTTTGGGCTTGAAGGAGGTCTCCTTCTCAAAGTTGATATCCTCATCATTCAGTACCATATGTACTTGGGGATATTGTTCTTCCAATTGCTTGTACCGCTGTTCGACATAAGACTCTATGATTTGCGGGTCCGATACCGTTCCCGCTTGATGTTCGTTCACATAGACATGCCAAACGTCAATCGTATTGCGTTCGACATAGGCGTTACCCGCTACCGAGGCGACTGTTACCAGGCCGATTGTGCCTACACAGGCTGCAATCCGAACCTTGTAAGTTACCGTCCAGGTTGCGGCTGACTTGACCGCGTTGGCAAGTCGTTGCCCCAAGTTCCCCCAGAACTCTTTCATATTCGTCTCCTTTGGTCTAGTATATTGGATTGATTTTCTCCCTTATATACTCTACCACATGACAGAATCCCCGGGCAATCCCCATCTTGTGAACGGATTGTGAGGCTTCTTGTCGCCATAAAGACGAATATTGCATGAGAGCCGTTAATATTTGTTCACGATTTCGAGCAATTGCTCCATTTCCGAAGCATCCAAATAGCTTTCCAGAATAGACAGCAGCTCGATCATCTCCGATTCCGTCAGCCCATTTTCCATAATTGTCGATATCATTTGCAGTTCCTCTTTGGGCAGCTTGGTCATAATCAGCGAAAAGATCGTCCACTTGTCGTCATCTGTCAGCATTTCCCGCTTTGCGCTGAATTCTTCCATGCTGATGAACAACTGGTCCTGGGCTTGCTCCTCCTCCCCAATGCTCCTGCCCCAAACAGCCACTGCATCGGGCATAGGAGGCTCCTCGCCGTTCTGGTCTCCGGACCCGGTCTCTGCCCCTCCTTGTACCGGCTTCTCCTCCTCTTCTTCTTCAAATGCCATCGGATCATTCACTTCGAGAATGCGATCCACCTCCTCGCGCAATCCGGAATTGCCGGCGGAGCCTGTCTCACCAGGCAGCTGCCTCACAGCCTGTGCCAAAAAGTCCGTAAATTTCACATCGAGTTGATCGCCCGGCAGCTGGAAGGATTCCAGCACCCGTTCTACATACATCTGCATGACGGTCCATGTCGACAGCATGGATACGGTGCTTGCCAGCAGTACTGTCAACAGCAATCGGCTGATCCAGCCCAACATGCGCATTGCTTGTGCCCCCTGCCCTCTTAGTCCTCGCCGAATCAAATACGGCCATCTTGTACCAGTATTGCCGCATTTGTTCCGCTTTCAATCACGCAACGGCGAAAAAAAAAACCGCCTTCTCGTTCGTATAAGAACGAAAAGACGGTTCGCGGATTAGGGATTAGGCGTATAACGGACGAACGATATTCGTCTGCTCGCGGTTGCGTCCGACAGAGAAGATCGCAATCGGTATGCCGGTCAATTGGGACACCCGCTCCAAGTAATGGCGCGCATTGTCGGGCAGCTCGTCCAAACTGCGTACCTTGGTCAGGTCTTCCTTCCAGCCTGGCATCTCTTCATATACCGGCTCACACTGCGCCAGCGTCTTCAGGCTGGCCGGGTAATGCTCGATCACTTCATCGCCAATCTTGTAAGCCGTGCAGATCTTGACCGTTTCAAGACCGGTCAGCACGTCAAGCGAATTCAGCGACAAGCCGGTGATGCCGCTCACCCGGCGGGAATGGCGAACAACGACGCTGTCGAACCAGCCTACGCGGCGCGGACGTCCTGTAACGGTTCCGTATTCGTGGCCCTTCTCGCGAATTTCATCGCCAATCTCGTTATGCAGCTCGGTCGGGAACGGGCCGTCGCCTACGCGCGTTGTGTATGCCTTGGCCACGCCGATGACTTGATGGATCTTCGTAGGCCCTACGCCTGCGCCGATGCAGACGCCGCCCGCGATCGGGTTGGAGGAAGTGACGTATGGATACGTGCCCTGGTCGATATCCAGCATAGCGCCCTGCGCTCCCTCGAACAGCACCCGCTTGCCCTGGTCGATGGCGTCGTTCAAGACGACAGACGTGTCTGTGACATATTTCCGGAGCTGTTCCGCGTAACCCAGATACTCCTGAATAATCGCTTCCGCATCCAGTCCTTCGCGATGATAAACCTGCTTGATCAGGTTGTTCTTGTCTGCGATAAGCGCTGAAGCCTTCTCGCGGAAGTGGTCGGCGTCGAGCAGGTCGGCAATGCGAATGCCGTTGCGCGCAGCCTTGTCCATATAACAAGGACCGATCCCCTTCTTCGTCGTACCGATCTTGTTGTCGCCCTTGCGCTCCTCTTCCAGCTCATCCAGCAGCAGGTGGTACGGCATGATCACATGCGCGCGATCGCTGACCTTCAGATTGGTCGTCGTGAAGCCATTGTCATGAATGTATTGGATTTCATCCAGCAGCGCCTTCGGATTGATAACGGTGCCGTTGCCGATGACGCATGTTTTGTCTGCATAAAAAATCCCGGACGGGATCAATGTCAGCTTATATTTATGTTCGTTAATCAAAATCGTATGTCCGGCGTTGTTGCCTCCCTGGTAACGGGCTACAACCTCGGCTGATTCTGCTAAATAATCGGTAATCTTGCCCTTTCCTTCATCGCCCCATTGGGTACCGATGACGACAACGGTTGACATGGATAAATCCCCTCGCTCAGGGAGCCTTCGCGCTCCTGGAATGTCCGCCCGGTTGCAGGCAGCAATTTTAGTGTAGCAGTCGCTCACTTGAAAGTCAATAAAAACGAACGATCAAATGCCTGTACATTCAATCGTTCGGAATTTACACTATTATTCTCATCATTATCCTGCCGCTTCCGCCATATTGGCGTGAGAACGGTCCAGACTGACGAATTTATTGTAATTTTTGAGGAACACCAGCTCCACCGTGCCAACTGGTCCGTTCCGCTGCTTGGAGATGATGATTTCGATGATGTTTTTCTTCTCGGACTCCTGATCGTAATAATCATCGCGATAGAGGAAAGCGACAATATCCGCATCCTGCTCGATCGAACCGGATTCCCGCAGGTCGCTCATCATCGGGCGCTTGTCCTGCCGCTGCTCAACGCCCCGGCTGAGCTGGGACAAGGCTATGACAGGCACCTCCAGCTCCCTGGCGATCTGCTTCAAGGTTCTCGAGATTTCCGAAACCTCCTGCTGCCGGTTGTCCCCTTTGCCCCGTCCCTGGATCAGCTGCAGGTAGTCAATCAGAATCATGCCGAGACCCTTTTCCTTCTTCAGCCTTCTGCACTTCGCCCGAATGTCGGCCACGGTAATCGACGGCGAATCGTCAATATAGATGCTCGCCTCGGACAAGGTGCCGATCGCCATCGTCAGCTTCTCCCAGTCGTCGCCCTCCAGATATCCGGTTCGCATGCGTCCCGCATCCACATTGGACTCTGCGCACACCATCCGCTGCACCAGCTGCGCCGCCGACATCTCCAGACTGAAGATAGCGACCGTTTCCTTCGCGCGGACCCCGACATTTTGCGCAATGTTCAAGGCAAAGGCGGTCTTGCCGACCGAGGGACGCGCCGCGACGATGATCAAATCGCTGCGCTGGAAGCCGGAGGTCATCTTATCCAGATCCGGGAAGCCGGAAGGGATGCCCGTTGTGCCGCCCTTGTTCTGGTTAAGGAATTCCACACGCTCGAACACTTCCATGACCACATCGCGAATGGCGATAAACCCGCTGCTCTTCTTGCGGTTGGCGATTTCCATGATGCGCATCTCTGCATCGCTGAGCAGCGATGTCACATCTTCCTCGCTGGCATAACCGCTGCTGGCAATTTGCGTGGCCGCCCGAATAAGTCTGCGCAACAGAGACTTCTCCTCGATCAATCTTGCATAATAGTCCACATTGGCTGCAGTAGGCACGGCATTCGCCAGCTCGGTCAAGTAGGTGATGCCGCCGATTTCCTCCAGCAGCTGCTTGTCCTTCAATCTGGCCGTCAACGTGACCAGATCGACCGGCTCCTGCTCTTCAGCAAGCTCCAGCATCGCCTCGTAGATCGATTGATGCGAAGCCCGGTAGAAGTCCTCCGGCTGCAGCCGCTCCATCGCGGTCACCAACGCCTCGCCATCGAGCAGGATCGCCCCCAGCACGGCCTGCTCGGCTTCTACGTTCTGCGGGGGCGTGCGATCAAACAACATGCTTTCATTCATCTGGACGTCTCCTTTAATCTGGACAACTTGCCTGCGATTTAGTCAGCTCTCAAGCTTCCTCGACAACATGAACATGGATCGTACCAGTCACATTCGGATGCAGCTTGACCGGCACCTGCGTTACGCCGAGAGAGCGAATCGGCTCATCGAGCTGGATCTTCCGCTTGTCGATCTTGATCTTCTTCGCAGCCAGTTCCTCGGCGATCTGCTTGCTCGTGATCGAACCGAACAGACGACCGCCCTCCCCGGACTTGGCGCGGATTTCGATCTTAAGGGATTCCAGCTTCTTCGCCAGCTCCTCCGCCTGCTCCTGCTCCTTCTCCTTGCGCACGTCAGCAGCCTTCTTCTGATGATCCAGCTGCTTCATGTTGCTGGCATTGGCCTCTGCCGCCAAGCCCCTCGGGAACAAAAAGTTGCGGGCGTAGCCCTCGGAAACATTTTTGACCTCGCCTTTTTTGCCCTGTCCTTTGACATCCTGCAGTAAAATTACCTTCATTCCGATAACCCCTCTCTGATATCCATTTCTTGCAGCACACGCTTCAGCTCCGCTTTCGCCTCGGCAATGGTGCCCTCCAGCTGCGCAGCCGCATTGGTCAGATGGCCTCCGCCGCCAAGCTGCTCCATGATTACCTGGACATTGACTTTGCCTAAGGAGCGGGCGCTAATCCCTATCAGGCCGTCCGGCCGTTCCGCAATCACGAAGGATGCGGCAATATCCGTCATATTCAATAACGTATCAGCCACCTTGGCAATGAGCAACTGGGAATACTTGTGTTCGTCTTCCGCCGCGCAGACCGCCATGCACGGATCCCATATTTCCGTGTGCTTGATAATCTCTGACTTCTCGATGAACTCGTCCAAATCCTCCTTGAGCATTTGCTGCACTTGTGCGGAATCCGCACCATTCCTTCTCAAGAAGGATGCCGCCTCGAAAGTGCGGGCGCCTGTGCGCAAGGAGAAGCTTTTCGTATCTACCACAATGCCGGCAAGGAGCGATGTCGCCTCAATGGGCTCCATAGACAGGCGATCCTGCAAGTACTGCAGCAGCTCCGTCACGAGCTCGCAAGTCGAAGACGCATAAGGCTCAATATAGATCAAAACAGCATCATCAATAAATTCCTCGCCGCGGCGGTGGTGGTCGATCACCACAATGCGACCAGTTTGCTGCAGCAGCTTGGGCTCCGCGACCATCGAGGACTTGTGAGTGTCGACAACGACTGCCAGTGACCGCTGATGCGTGATGGACAGCGCCTGCTCCGGCGTAATCATCCACTTCTGAATCGACTCATGCTGCTCCAATTCCCGCAGCATGCGATGGATGGAAGGATTGTCCCCCTCCAGCACGATGTAGCCTTCCTTGCCGCACAGCTGGGCCATCTTCAGTACGCCAACTGCCGCACCCATGGAATCCATATCGGGATAACGGTGACCCATAATGATCACCTTGTCGCTTTCCTTCATCAGATCGCGCAGCGCATGGGAAATCACCCGCGCCCGGACACGCGTCCGCTTCTCGACCGCATTGGATCTTCCCCCGTAGAAGGAAAGCCGCTGTCCAGACTTCACAGCCGCCTGGTCTCCGCCGCGTCCCAAAGCAACATCCAGACTCGATTGCGCAAGAGAGCCGAGCTCCGGCAGCTGATCCGCGCCGGTAGCGATCCCGATGCTGAGAGTAAGCGGTAGCTTCAAGTCTCCGGTCAAATCGCGAACCTCATCCAGAATGTCAAACTTCGATTGCTCGATTTTCTTCAGCGTTTTGGCATGCATCAGGATGAAGAACCGGTCGGACGCGCTGCGGCGTATGAAGATATGGTTTTCATTGGCCCATTCCGTAATAGCCCCGATCACCTTGGCCAGCAGCAAGCTCCGCGACTGATCGTCCATGCCTTGCGTCACTTCGTCGAGATTGTCCAGCATCAGGATGCCAATAGCCAGCCGCTCCTCCTCATACCGCTTGGCCAGAACCGTATAATCCGTAATGTTGTACAGATAGATCAGGCGATCCTCCGGACGCACCATGCAAAGATAATGTTCTTCCCCTACCGTCACGTGGATTTCTTCTTCCTTGTCCTTCACCGATTTCAGCGAGGGGAGCACATCCGCCAGCAGTTCCCCCGCAATGGATTCCTGATCGAATATCTTCCCAACATACGGGTTATGCCATTCAATGGCTTTTTCCTCGTTGTACACGATCATCCCGATCGGCAGCTCCTGCACGACCTCTGCGCCTGCTTTTTTTACCCGATGCGTCAACGTCATAATGTAGTCATTCAATTCTTTGTAAAAAGCCTGCTCAGCTGCGAGCACATAGTAGATGAGCACGCCGACCGCAAGCAATGCCGCCAGCCCGGCCCACCAATGTAAGAAAAACAGCGCAGCCGTGAACAGCGTCAGCAGGATGAGTCCTGCCATGATCGGGAGTCCGCGCCACCTGCGAAGCAAAAACTTCGGCATATCAACGAGCCACCACCCTGACTATTTTTTCATCCTGTCTCGAAGGGGAAACGCTGTATCCATCACTCCGAGCAAGCTGAGAACCTGGGGCATCAACAGCCCCACCACAATGCCGAGAATCGGAATGGCCCGATTCCATTTTCTTTCCTTGGTCATGAACCTCAGGAACGAGATCGCTTGTACAGAGAATACCAACAGCAGAAGCGGATACAAATTATGATAAACGGCCGTCAGAAACGAATCGCTCTCCATATTCCAGAACATGCCGATCAAGAGAACAATCAAGTAGTACCAAACCCATGACCTCGGCAAGCGCCACGTATGCAAAGGCGGCAGCCCGGGTACGGCATGCCCGCGAGAATCAAGAATGCGCCGCGCAAAGGCGTGACTGATCAGCGTATAAAAGCCGGCGAGCGCCAACATATAGAAAGGGATCATCTGAATCATCATATCTACCGATCTGTCAATATACGCGTCCCCCAGCTCCACCGTGATAAAGGCCGGCATCGTATCCATGCTGTCCTTCAGATACTGGCGGAAATCCGATGTCAGATTCGGATAGGCGGAAAAAAGCAGCACAAACAACACGAGCTGCATGGCAATCAAAGCCAACACGCCGCCCGTTATGACACTGCGTGCCGACTTCTTCTGATGATACCCCCGTCCCATAACCGCTGACGGCACAGCGAAAAATCCGAGTATCGCCCACGTCAGCATCACGACGAATGGGCCGAATGCGCTGACGAACAACCCGGCAACTGCTGCCACTGCCAGTGTAACAATCGCAAAGGTATTCCTTCCCCGCTCCCCATACAGGACAATTGCCGGGATCATCATAAACGGAAATGCTACGATCACGAATGGCGTAAAGGACGCCATCAACAAGAAGACCCAAATCATGCCCCATAGCAAGGGGACTCCGTTCTTTCGCACAGTTTCACCTCTTACGCATATGATTTTCCAGCGTCGAGATGTCTTGATACCAATCTTCGAGCTGGTGCCCTTCTTCCTTGTGCTTCTTCAACTTGTCGACGATGGCATCATCGAGGCTGTGGTACGGCACGCCCAATCTTCTGCCCAATATGTAGCAGCTGACAATCATGCTGGCCAGGCTATCAGTGATCTTGGCCGTGCTTCCTTCCCACAGTCCCTTGAACAGACGGGAAACTTGATCCACTACCTCAGTCTTCAACCATTCGATGACCTTCGCCCGTTTTGCCAAATCCACTTCCGGACTCACTTTGTTCACATCGAAACGCTCCCTCATAGGATCGCTCCTCCGATCCGCGTTGTTCCGTGACGCTTGCTTCACGGCT
Organism: Xylanibacillus composti; assembly: GCF_018403685.1. Classification (NCBI taxonomy): domain Bacteria; kingdom Bacillati; phylum Bacillota; class Bacilli; order Caryophanales; family Paenibacillaceae; genus Xylanibacillus; species Xylanibacillus composti. Next base: position 21,966 of record NZ_BOVK01000049.1, on the reverse strand, counting down.
GCCAAGCATCAAGGAACTTCCCCTTCCCAAATGCTTTGGCCCTAATTATAGCATAAAATGCCGTCATCCCGTTACCAATCGGCTTATTCGCTGCCTTTTCGTCTTCCCTTGTCAAACATTCCTGCCTGGTTTACACTATTCAAAAATCAACCCTGTTCCGTATAGATAGGAGGGAACGCAGATGCACAGCAAGGATCGAGCAGTCATCCTCTTCGATGGCGCATGCAACTTCTGCAACGCCAGTGTCCAATTCATCTTGAAGCGCGATCCCAACGGCTGCTTTCAGTTCGCCTCCCAGCAAGGGGATGCAGGCCGGCAGCTGATGGACCGTTATGAAGTTCCTTCCTCCATCAATAGCATTGTGCTTATTAAGAACAATCAAGCGTATTACAAATCCGATGCCGCCTTGCAAATCTGCAAACAGTTGAGCGGAGCTTGGCGCATGTGCGCCTGGCTGCTGGTCATCCCGAGACCAGTGCGCAATTTATTCTATGATGTCCTCGCCCGCAATCGATACAAATGGTTTGGAAAAAGCGAAAGCTGCATGCTTCCCAAGCCGGAATTTCGCAGTCGGTTTCTGGAGTAGCTTTATCGCTTTTTTCGCCCCCATATATTCAAAAAAAGCCAGACTGCGCAAGCAATCTGGCTTTTCCCAATGGCTGTGTTATTCCGTTGTATAAGGCAACAGCGCAATTTGGCGGGCACGCTTGATTGCTACTGTCAGTTGACGCTGATACTTCGCACTTGTACCGGTTACACGACGAGGAAGAATCTTGCCGCGCTCGCTGATGAACTTCTTCAGCAAATCGGTATCCTTGTAATCGATGTGCGTGATCTTGTTGACGGTGAAGTAGCACACTTTGCGACGCTTGCGACCGCGACGGCCGCCGAATCTGCGCTCGCCGCGCTCTTCTCCGCCTTCTCTTTTTTGGTATGCCATGTTCTTTTCATCTCCTTCCTAGTTCCAGTCCGTTCTTTAGAACGGCAGTTCTGCACTCTGACACTTGTGCCAAACTCCGATTCCCTTGATTTAACTGCATTTTTCTCTATATTTTTCGATTGGCACATTTTTTTGTGCCACCTGTTAAAGTCGCTTGTAATAATATAACTCAATCCAAAGCGAAAATCAAATTTTTTTCACGATTCGATTCGAAGGTCTCTCCTAAGCTCAAAATTTTGTGTTCCTTCATTAATAAACCCTACAAAGGTAATTAACATAATAAGGACTCAATTATAATGAAGGTTTCAGAATAAGGAAAAACAAAACATCAATAAATAAACTTTAACCTGCAAGAGAAATTTATGCGTACTAATACACTTTTCTAAAAATAATACATCCGACCTTAAAAAATCAAATGCTTTTCAACTTCACTGAGTTCTCTTTTTTCAATCCTTATTTTGTCGGTGGACAATCCTGGTGTATAATAACAGTAAATATTTGTTAGGCGGGGGTCACTATGGGTTTCAAATCAAATTATCAAGGTGGGACATCGATTGAAAGTCCGGAAGCCTTATTATTGGATTTACGAAATCGCAAAATTGAAGGTCTGCTTTCCCATCAAGCTGATGTATTACGCGTTTACCAAGGGAAAATGAATGTTCCCGATGTGGCTATGGAATTGCCAACAGGCAGCGGGAAAACTTTGATTGGTATATTGATAGGAGAATATCGGCGACGTATGCAACATGAACGCGTGGTTTATCTTTGCCCAACTAAGCAATTAGTGCACCAAGTTGTGGAGGAAGCAAAGAATAAGTACGACATTCATCCGATTGCCTTTACTGGTTCACATAGAAAATACAATCCACTCGATAAGGCTGCCTACCGCGATGGGGAAGCAATCGCGGTAACAACATACAGTAGCTTGTTTAATTCCGGGCCATTCTTCGATAATCCCAACTTCATTATTTTAGACGATGCTCACGCTGCAGAAAATTATCTCGTTAAATTTTGGTCTATGCAAGTTAACCGTTTCGAACATGGGAATCTCTACCACCAGTTGCTTGAGACATTCAAACATTCTATGCCACTTGAACAATATCAGCGAATGAAATCGGATTCAGCTACGCCTGATGATAAAGGTTGGGTTGAAAAATTGCCGACCCCGAAGTTTGCGCAACTGATTCCTCAAGTCATACCACTCTTAGATGAAGCTACGCCGGGAATTGACGGTTTGAAGTACGATTGGCGCGTTTTGCGAAACCACTTGCGCGCGTGCCATGTGTATGTCAGTTGGAATGAGATATTGATCCGTCCTATTATTCCACCTTCAACCACATTTATTCCATTTTCATCAGCCAAACAACGTTTATATTTATCTGCTACATTAGGATCGGGCGGTGAACTGGAACGTATTACAGGTCGTAGAAATATCGAACGAATTAAGGCACCGGAGGGCTGGGATAAGCATGGAATCGGACGTCGTTTATTCTTTTTCCCAGAAACATCAGGGATAAAAGAAGAGTCGGGCCAGGTGATGGTAAATTTAGTTAAAGAATCACCACGTGCACTTCTATTGGTTAAAGACGACTCATCAGAAAAATATTTAATGGAATGGTTTAATACCAATACAGATAGGACTGTGTTTTTAGCAGAGGATATAGAACGTACAAAACATACTTTTACATCCCATACGAATGCAGTTGCCATTTTGGCAAATCGTTATGACGGCATTAATCTGGCCGGAGATGAATGCCGACTGGAAGTAATGTGGGGATTACCTTCAGCATCTAATTTACAAGAACGATTCTTAGAATCTCGGATGTCAGCGCAATTGCTTCTCCGAGAAAGAATCAGAACTCGACTAGTCCAAGCCATTGGTCGCTGTACACGTAGTGCAACAGATTATTCTGTGGTCTGCATCTATGGTGAAGATCTTTCGAATCGATTGTTACAACATGAAAATTTAAAGTTGTATCATCCCGAATTACAAGCCGAGTTAAGTTTTGGTCGGGAAGAATCTAAACAGGCAAATAGTGTTGAAGATTTCCTTGATATGTACAGAATATTTCTGAAGCAAAACAGCCCCGAATGGCGGGCTGCTGATCAACAGATTATCGTTAGAAGACAAGGAGCAAAACAAGCTCCTGATCCTAATATTGATGTGCTCGAGAAAGCAGTTTCATTTGAATTGTCTTACCAAGAAGCGATGTGGTCGGGTGATTACGAAAGAGCGTTAGAAAATGCTAATCGTGTAACATCTCTATTAAGTGGTGACGCATTAAAAGGATACCGGGGCTTTTGGTATTATTTAGCCGGCTGCGCCGCTTGGTATGCAAGTCAATCAAACGAAAATTTTAAGGCGATCGCGCAACAACGCTTTAATCAAGCTGCCAATTGTACTTCTTCAGTACCCTGGCTGAGAAAATTAGTTGAGTTTGACTCCTTGGGACATGTGGAAGATCAAGATCCATACACCCCGGTACTTATAGAACGACTAGAGTTTGAATTGAATAAAATGGGCACTACGAATGATCGAAAATTCGAAAATCGGGTTAACGAAATTCTATCAGGACTTGCCGACCAAACCGACAGCAAGCGTTTTGAAAGAGCCCACGTTGATTTGGGTCGGTTACTTGGCTACAACGCTGATAACACCGATGAAGACGGGGGACCAGACCCTTGGTGGATTGTTGGAGATTTCTGTTTGACCGCCGAAGACTACACCGAAACGGATGGGAAAAAACCTATATCTCTGTATAAAGTAAGACAAGCGAATGATCATCCTACTTGGATATCGAAAAAAGTTCCCGGCATCTCGGAAAATACCGAATTTGTACGAGTCATTATCTCACCGTCAAACTCCGTGGAGAGTGCCGCGGTAACAATCGCTAGAGATGTTGCATACTGGAATCAAGAATCATTCGTGAAATGGGCACATGAATCAATTGCCGTCATCCGAAGATTGCGCCTTGATTTCCCAGGAGAAGGCGACGAAATGTGGCGTGAAAAGGCAATCATAGCCTACCGAGAAAATGGAATGGATCCTTTATCGATAAAAGAGCGTCTCAAAATGTCACCTATTTCTAGCCTAACGATTTTGGGTTGAACATAGTATAACGGTATGCAAGAGCCGAGGGGATATTTGGCCCTCGGCTCATTTTAGGTGTGATTAATTATTCTTGATTATGCGTTAACCATACTTCCCTATATTTCTGTTCAGCTTCTTCGTTGCTTAGTTGGTTAAGTAGCTCTTCAAATGTCAGGACGAGATTTGCAGCATCCATTGCGTCCGGGAATTTAACTTTGTTGACTGCCGCGATTAAATAACCAATTGCTTGAGTACTAGTTATTTTCATCCAATCATCCTTCCCCCGGGTAGCATCAATCGATTATTATATTTACTCCTTCTCCTTGGTAACTGCGGCCATGTCTCATCATTCTGATGATCACTAATGCATGCTTAATACCTTTGATTTTCCCTTTCAAGAATTCATTTTGCAGATCACCTTGTAGATCGGCCTCCAACTCTTCCAAGTACCTTTCAAAATAACTAATTAAAGAGTCAATTTCTGAAATACTGTGTTGCTCTAAGTTTTCAAAGAACAGAATACTATTAGAAATTGCTTCCTTCTGAAGGATAGAATCATCGGTTTTTAAGAAGTCTTGAATTGATTCGATGTAGTTTCTAAATGAGCTCTCATTCGGAAGTTTTGCCAGATGTTTCTCAAACAAACCGATCAAAAGCTTCACTTTTTCTGTTTCATTCAATAGTGTCATGTTTCCACCCTTTTTTGCACTGGATTTCCTATATAGAAATGGACTGTCCTCACCCAGGAAACAGTCCGGTCATTTCATCTGAAGTTAATTGATTAGTACCTCATCGATATTACGAAGTGGGCGTATAATCATGTCTAGACACCATTGTCCCTGCTGGTCCTCGGTCTTGAACGCTAATCCCAAAGCCACATAGAGATCAAGAACGTCAAGTATCGATTTTGGATACAGGAATCCATTGGCCTGTAATTTTCGTTTGATTCCAGCTTCCCTCTCATATAAAGTCTGAACCTCATCATCCTGATGATCTCTTCTATCCATTCCCTTTTCGTCTAGGTTAATAAACGTATTTTGTTTTACCTTTCTTTCCATGAAAACGACTGTTTCTTCCCAGTTAAAACCGCTTGCTACAGCCACACTAAAGTAGGGCAATAACGTAATATTCGGCATAGGAAGCCATCTCCCCCAGCCTCCCTCATAAAACCGGTTAGGAATCACACATTGCCCTTTAGGGATAAGCCCTAATTGCGCGAGCCCCCTTACAGTAACCCTGCCATTCATTATAAAATTCATAGCATCATTCTGAAAAGAATACATGTTCTGCACCCGTCTGGACAATATAAGGGAGAATATCAATTGGTTTATCCCCAGAAATCATAAATTCAGAAGAACGGCCGTTATTATTTTCGACTTTGTTGAAGCTTATCCCCACAACCCAGAATTCTTCTGTCAAGTCAGGGGCTGATGAAGTCTTTTCATACCCCTCACGTAAAATACCTACTAATTCATCGAACTCTTCCTTAGTTGATTCAATTAGTTTAACTGTACCATTGCAACTTTTTATTTTCATCACGTAGTGTTCTTCTTCCCGCTGAAGGATCAAGAATTGAGCATCTTTGTGAAATATAATTTTCCGAAATCGAACTGCAAATTTTTCAGACGATTGATTCGTTAGAATCAGTGACTCCACTGATCTGACTTTTGGAATCATTTTGCTCACCCCTGGTTATATTAGCAAAATGATATCACTTATAAGTGAAAATAACAATATACATCACTTATGTTGTTATATATTTTTTAGATTAAAACACTTACCCTTAGGATAAGCAGGGAGGTTGTAAATCGATGTCTGATTTAAAAAAACTAATCGGTGAAAAAATTCGTAGCATACGTAATAAAAAAAATCTGACCCTACTTCAGTTAAGCCAAATAACAGGGCAACAAACCTCATATCTAACCGAAGTTGAACTTGGAAAAAGAAATCTATCCATTGATTCATTGGAAAAAATCATGGATGCTCTTAACATAAAGCCAGGTGATCTTTTTGATTTTCGAGAAATCGATCCAGATTCTCAGGAATTTGAGACCAGAACTGTCCTTGAGGTCCACTACCAATTTCTATTAGGGAAGAAAAGCGAAGACGTAAAGATGATCCATAAGATAACAACGGAGATTTTCAAATCAATAGATGCCGCAGAGAAGTCTGGATAGCCATTCTTTATCGCCATTAACACAAAAAGAGCGTTTCCCTTTTTTACACGGGATTTCGCTCTGTATTTTCTTTAACTGTACTTGCCAATAATCGCTTCAATAATTTGTAAGTATTGAGAGCTGACAGTATCCCTATGCAACGCTTAGCCATGTTTTAATTTGGTCTAATGTTGCCTCACTTTTGGCTTGGTTGTAAATATATTCAATCGTGTCGTGCTTTTTCTGGATACGGTAGTGATGTAACCCATCGTTTAAACTTCCTTGGCTGTCATACTGGTAATATAACGTAGAAAACATGAGCAGGGTCAAGTAACGATCAATCGCCTGAGTAGATCGAACCTGGTAACGATCCATGGCCGGTTGTACTTTCGCAGTTCGAAAATACGTTTCAATGTCCCAACGTTTGCTGTAATAGCATAGAATCTCTTCATTGCTCAGTGAAATATCCGTGCTCAGAAAGGCCTTCATCAGCTTAGATTCAAAGCCATCTCCCTCTTTCCAACATAGGAGCAGGGCGGCATTTTCCAAGAGATTGAGCTTCCCTTCATAGCGATATACTCGGTAAGCGGAGGAGCCGATCGTTCTCCAGACCTTCAGCTCCTTTAAAATACCCAATTGGACAACCAACCTAGGTTATAACCAGGTTTCTGAAAATCCCGATCTCAAAAGTAAAAAAAGCGCTTGAAAACCCAAGCGCTAGGTGTTATTCATGATAAAATGGCGGCGAAATCCCTTTAAGCACTTAGTTCCAGAAATACTGCATCCGCGTATACCCGACATCCCATGCTTTCATGTCGCCCTTAATCGTGATCTTCAGCTCATCCCCCGGCTCAAGCGGAATCTTGAATAGCGAAGGGAACAGATCAGGATGAGTACGCTGAAGTTCTCCAGAATTGCTCATGATCTCCCTGTCATCCCGAGTAACACTGATACTACCGGAATAATCCGTTGGTTCGGGGCATCCGTAATCGAAGGAGAAAATCGTCTGTCCCTCAGACTTGTACGTGAACGTTCTGGAATCTCCGCCTTCAGCGCCATATAGGTTATAGCGGAGCGGTATCTTCTGTCCGTTGATTTGAATACTGTCCGGTTTGTCTCCGGTGGATGAATTGCCCGAGTTGTCCGTCCATTCAGTGATCGCCACAAACGGACCCTCTACTTTAGTTGTTAATTTGTCTACCGCCGCCCCTAATCCCCATAAAGCTATAAAAAGAACCATACCCGATATAGCCGTTGCCACCAGATTGCGCCCGAGGCTCCGGTAACGGAAACCAAGCTTGTACGCCCCAAAACCGAGGGCTGCTCCAATCGAATTCTGAAGAGCGTCGTTGATATCGAAGCTGCCCAGGAATGTAAGGGCCTGGATCGTTTCCAGCACAAGAATCGCGATGAAGAATAAGATGATGAACCGGACAAAGCTGACCCGGTATAGCCATGGAATCAATATACCGAAAGGAATAAACGCAATAGTGTTCCCGAAAGCCACCATACTCATTAGGTTGGGATGCAGGAGATCAGCTGGAGACGGCAAACTAATAAAGTTCTCGGGCATGAAAATAAAGGTGTAGCTGGAAATTTGCTCCGAAGCCTCTCCTCTGCCGAAAGCGAAGAACATAAAATAAAGTACAATAATGGTATAGACAATAGTTGCGGTTAGTAAAATTTTGCGTTGTTTGACCATGCTTAACTCCTCCACTCTATTTTTCCACTTGTCACTATAACCTACTTGCCTGTTTCATGAAACCCCCACCCCTTAGCTTGATTAACTTTACTTGCCCAAATTCAGTTCTATGAAATGTAAAAAGAGACACCCTTGACTCTCTGACCAACCACTCCACGCAGAGGAGAACATGATATGTCTCATACGTTTATCACAACAAAATCATTGGAACAATCGGTCGGAACAATGGAAACTTCCGCTCCCCTGCATGATACACGCCGCTCATGCTTACTTGATGCAGGGTTTGAACCGGTGATCCGACTTATAGACGTCCGCATTACACACAAGAGCTAAGCATCGCAAGGCATGTAGAATTCAAGGCAATATCTTCACCCAGCGATTAGTTTCTGAAGTATTTGGCGAGTCATGAATGTGATCGGTCGGTCTTCGCAAATCATGTTCCAGATTTATTGTGTTATTCGCTTTTGCTTCATCCAGCAGGGCGGCCATTAACTTCTAGTATTCTTGGTAAGTCTGATCCGACCTCTTGGCTTACTTCCGGCAAATTTTGAAGCAAGAAACGCCGGAATCCCCGGTTGTTCTTCATTTCACCGAATTACACTTTCCACCTCGATCATGCGCCGGACGGAAAGTTCACGACCTTCCTCGCTCTGAAGTTCTTCACGTGCTTTTGCCTTTTAGCCAAGATAAGTCATTTCTCACTTTAATCTCGCGATTCCCTTGCGCTTTGCTGCAACGCTCCTTAAGTGGGCAACCTTCAAGTCTGCACATCGGTAGTAACGCATTTGTACTTCATACACGCTTTCATTTTTTTGTATGCTCTCGCGCAGAAGTGAAGCGCGCATGGGCTTAATGACTGCAGGCGGCTCATTCAGGTTACAAAAGGGCGAGGGAGTGGGTATGGGTGAAGGAGTTTACGTCCGCCCTTTGAACGTCGTGCTGTACTCTTCTAACCTTTTCCAAGAACACGACGTTCAAGAGCGACCAGAACTCGTTCCCCCTCCCGACAACTGCAAGATTATAAAAGAGGGATCTGTCCCTAGTCATTTATGACTTTGAGACACCCCCTTAAAATTAGAGTAGTAACCCGTAGTGCTTGATTTTACAACTTTTCCTCAAGATGGTTCAGTCGTGACCGTTATTCCAACACCTCCACATCCGCATAAGGCGATGCCGGTGACTCCAGCAGCGGCTGCGGCAACCCTTTCAGATGCATGTCGAAAAACGCGCCAATATAATCGCGTTGTGCCGCGAGCGCCTGTTCCGGCTCGACGGTTCCAACACTCCCCTGGACGACTTGAGGAGAAAGGCTCAGCTTATTGCTTATTTGCGGCAACAGATATTGTTGATCGGTGAACGTATAATGCGCCCCGTTCGGTATCGCTACATCTAGTTTCCACCCGCTTGACTCGTTCCAGAACGATGCCCTATCCTCCGCCGTGAGATGGGAATCCACCTCTCCCTCATCGGTAAAGCCTGCATTCATTAGTAAAAACGGGCGGTCAAGTCCATACAGGGCAACAGGTAGCAGGTGATCGGGCAAATAACCCATAGAACCGTCCATATCGATACCTGCGCCGATTCGCTCATCTTCATACATGGCCTGGGCAGCCGTTGCGCCCCCGGCAGAATGTCCGAAAATACCGATTCTAGATAGGTCCAGCGCCCGGTCCAACCCTTCAGGCAGCTCACGTTTCGCATGATCCGGATTGTTCCCTTCCTTGAGCGCCTCCAGTCGATCCAGTACAAACCGGACATCATCAACCCTGACGCTCATCATTTTCAGTACCGTATCCGCCCCGAAATCAGGCAATTGCTCGGTCTCTATTCTCCCTTCGGGAAACTCGACGACCGTTGTCTCATATGTGTGGTCAATGGTCACAACGACATAGCCATTACTGGCCAATTCCTGAACGTTAATCGTACCTAGACTTCTCGGAACAGATCCGCCCGGAGAATATATGATGACAGGCCAGCCCTTCTCTCCGTGCTCTGCGGGTGCGTTCAGCGAAGCATGAACGCCGATGTTGGATAGATCGATTCGGCCGGGCTCTACTCCGATTGTCGGCATGACGGTTTCGTCGTAAAATGCAGCTGCGTTTGGCGGTATATATTTGGCTTTCTGGCCAACCTCCCGGGTGGCCGGGTACCAGATGCTGATCATAAGCTCCCGCTTTCGATCCTTTACCCAAGGATCGGCTCGGTCGATATCTGTCAAGTGGAGCTCCGTCACGCCCACTGGCATCTCGCCAGTCGGCTCAGGTAACGTGATGTGAATCCGTTCACCGGTATGCGGTTCGTCGTATTGTACTGGCGGTTCCGCCAAGATGAACAGGCTAACGGCCGCAACCATTACGGCTGCTGAGGCGAACATGGCGAACCTAACCTTACGAGCAGACTCCCCGTTGATAAACTTTATGATAGAATTTACTGTGATCATGTAATATGTCATATAGATCACCATAAACAATCCAACGCAAACCAATATTGGAAGCAGGAGATTTATACCACCCATTCCTCCGAAGAGCTTCCGCAGCCAGTTAAAGATAATCAAATAATGACCGAGGCCGACCAACAGCGGCAACAAGAAGATCAGTGCGTTCTGTTTCAGGATCGTAGCGGCGATTTCCTTGTGGCTCACGCCGATTTTTTTCAATATCTCATAGCGAGAACGATCGTTCGTCGCCTCTGTCAACTGTTTAAAGTATAGGATACTGCCCGTTGCGAGAAGGAACATCACACCCAAAAACCCTAGAATGAAAACATTAAAAGCTGCATTCTCGATGCCGAGGCGATACACGGAATAATAGGTCGATAGCTTCATTTCTGATGTCTGTATAGCTGCAAGCGCATCAGCGGTCGCCTTCGTATTCTTCTGGTCCTGAACGATGTAACCAACATATTGCTCGGTAGGAACTTGCGCTTCCAGCATGCGAAATGTATCGTCCGCAACGACGACCATAATATCCGGATAATGCCAATTGAGAACACGTTCAATCGTCATGCCTGCAAATGCTAAATTAACGTTCCCATTAGGCAAATCCAGGGTGATGGTTTCTCCTGCATAATCCGCCCATTCGTAATCGGTATACATGGGGCGAATCGCGATCACTTGATCTGATTCGTTCAGCGTTAACCGACCAAGACGCAGCACATCCGCTACACGATTATATGCGCTGACCGATATCACTTTCACCGGATGCTCGGCTGCCTTGCGCTCACGATCAGACAAGATTTCGTCACTTGACGCTTCGCCGCTCAGATGGATGACCGGAATCGACATCTTGGCTTTCACGGGATGTGCATTGTCGCCACGTATGATCTCCTCGATCTTTTGATCGACTTCGTCATCCTGCGCTATATGCATGTAACTGAAAGGTGCCGTTACACGTGCCGTGTGCTCGTAAGCGTAGTAAGTGCTGAAACCGAAACTGAAGGCGCATAATGCGATAGCGGACAAGATGGAAATGACGCTTAGCGTACGTGCATTCCCTTTCATTCGGTACACCAGGTTGGAAATCATGATTAGGTTCATGCCCTTGTAATAATGGGACTTCCGCCTCTTGGCGTATTTCAGCAGGTAAATAACGAGCGATGAAAAAAGCAAGAAAGTTCCTGCGATGATGCCGACGGTCATGACGCCCAGGTTCGTAAAGATCTGTTCATTATTTTCAAAATTCCGAAGTCCAAATCCGTAGCCGACGATGAGCAACGCGACCGCGGCGGCAGCGGGAACGATCGACGCCCTCGGTTCCTGCTCCCCTTCCTGCTCTGCGCGGAACAATTCGATAAGCTTGAATCGATAGACCAATCGATAAGCTTGCACAGAAGTTATTGTAATTAGTATAAGAAATACAACCACAGTGGTAAGCACCGCAGGAAGGGAGAACGTGATTCCGACATCGACAGCTACTCCCAATAAGCGCATCAAAATCATGGCAAACAGCTTCGACAATAGTGTACCGGCCACAATGCCGAGAACTAGGACGCCGGCTCCAATTATCATATTTTCATAGAACAGCATCCGGCCGATTGTTTTTTTTGGAAAACCTAATAAAGCATATAGCCCGGCTTCTTTTTTCCGTTTGCGGGTAAAAAATTGGCCGGAGTACATCATAAAGACGGATACAAACAATACCAGGATGATTGATCCAACCATGAACACAGATTGCATGCTATCTGAAGATTCGACAGCCTCGACTACCTGCGTACTATATTGTAGTGAAGCAAAAACATAAAATATGGCGACGCTTGCGAACATGGAAAATAAATATATGAAATAGTTGCGAAGATTACCTTTTATATTTTTCTTGGCCAACTCAAATAACGTCATCCGTACGCCCTCCAAGCACCGTCAATACATCCAGAATCTTTTTAAAGAATGCTTGTCTCGGTGTCGTTCCTTTGACGATCTCGGCAAAAATGACACCGTCTTTTAGAAAGAGAACTCGACTGCAGTAGCTTGCCGCTAATGCATCATGAGTCACCATCAGAATGGTCGCATGCTCTTGTTCGTTCAGTTCATTTAGCGCCTCTAGCAGGCTGGCCGCAGCTTTAGAATCCAGCGCTCCCGTCGGTTCGTCGGCCAGAATCAGTCGCGGACGCGTCACAATGGCACGGCAGGCAGCAGTTCGCTGTTTCTGACCTCCGGAGATTTGGTAAGGGTATTTTTCTAGAATATGCTTGATGTTAAATCGTTCCGCAATGGCAGACACTCTGTTCTCCACTTCGTCGACCGATATACCGGACAACGCGAGGGGGAGCAGAATGTTTTCCTTGACCGTCAACGTATCCAGCAAATTATAGTCTTGAAAAATGAATCCTAGCTTGGATCGCCGAAAAGCCGATAACTGCGCCTCGTTCATTTGAAGAACGTTTTCCCCGTCGATCACGATGCTGCCGGAGGTCGGTTCATCGATGGTGGCGGCCATATGAAGCAGTGTTGTCTTCCCGGAGCCCGATGGCCCCATAATGCCGACAAATTCTCCTTCGCCTATGCACATATCGATCCCGTGAAGCACCGGCACGACGTTCCCTTTATTCCCATAACTTTTCGTTAACGCTTTTATTTCAATAACCGTTTCCACTGTATCTTTCCTCCCTGCTTTCCCTTTTTCAATTTCCATCGTACCATGCCGGTGACTAGTTATCCTTACGCTGAACTTACGTTTTTCTACTGGCGAGCTTACATTTTTGTCACGGTACTAGTTGCAGTAGTGTTAGCCGAATTAAGATATAATAGGATTAAGGATATGGAGGCGTATGGAATGAAGATGAAGATAATGATCGTAGAAGACGACCCGACTATTCGGGGGTTAATCGGCGAGACCGTCGGGAAGTGGGGATACGAATCCGTATTGTGTGACGAGTTCAACAGGATTCAAGACATGTTCCTTCAGACCGAACCGCACCTCGTGTTAATGGATATTAATTTACCCATATTCGATGGATATTATTGGTGCAGCCGAATTCGGGAATTGTCTAACGTGCCGATTATTTTTCTCTCCTCACGGGATTCGCCAATGGATATGGTCATGTCGATGAATATGGGCGGTGACGATTATATCCAGAAGCCGTTCTACGACGAAGTACTTATCGCTAAGATTAAAGCATTGTTGCGTAGAACTTACTCTTATGCCGAAACGCCAGTCAACATAATCGAGCACGAAGGCGTCCTGCTGAACCTAGGTGATCGGAAGCTTATTTCCGGCGATCGATCGGTTGAACTGACAAAGAACGAATTCGTCATCGTACGGCTATTGTTGCAGAATAAAGGCCATATCGTAAGCCGGGACAAAATCATGCGCTGCCTATGGGAGGACGAAAGTTTCGTCGACGACAATACGCTGACCGTGAACATGACCCGAATCCGAAAGAAATTGGATGAGGTTGGACGTTATGGGTTCATTACGACGATCAAGGGAGAAGGTTATATAATCAAATGAGCTTTCTACGTTATTTGGATGATAAACGTTATTTTCTGATTTTCTTTGCTGGGATGCTATCCTTCGTTGCTTTGATGATGTTCGTAAGCATCGAGGGAACGTATCGTGTTGGAGACATTATGTATACCCTGTCCGGATGTGTGTTGTTGGCCGCGGTATACGTGGTCGGAGGCTATTTGCGCTGGAGAACCCGCAGCAGGATATTACATGACCTGGTAAACAACAGATGGGACGAACTAACCGTAGCTTTGCCCGAACCTCTAACATATGAACAGCGTCAGTATACGGCACTGATCAAGAAGCTCTACAGCAATAAGCTTGAGGCCATTGGAAAGCTTCAAGACGAGAAAAAAGATTTTCATGATTTTATTGTCTCCTGGATTCATGAGGTCAAGCTGCCGATAACGGCAAGTACTCTGCTCTTTCGCAATTCGGCGGGCAAGTCAGTAGAGGAGCTGATCCATGTATTCGAAGATGAATTGTTCAAGATCGACCATTATGTCGAGCAAGCCCTGTTTTACGCAAGAATTGATTCCTTTTCCAAGGATTACTTGATCGCGGAAGTCTCTCTAAACCGAATCGTGCGAAACAGTGTGAGAAAGTACGCAAAAATGTTTGTAGCCAAGCGAGTTCATTTTACAATGTGGGAAAAAGAGGAATGGGTGCATACCGATGCTAAGTGGCTCGGATATATCGTAGATCAGATCATGTCGAATGCCTTGAAATATGTCGGTGACAGCGGAAGCATCGTGTGCTCTTTCGAGGCTGATAACGAAGAGAAGAGGCTTTCCATAAGGGATACTGGTATTGGTATTAAAGCTGAAGATATTGGTCGTATTTTCGAGAAAGGGTTTACGGGCGCTAACGGAAGGCAATTTGCAAAATCGACAGGATTGGGGTTATATCTCGCTAACCGCATGGCCGTCAAACTCGGACACCGATTGTCCGTCCAATCGGAAGAGGGAAGCTATACGACACTTACGCTTCACTTCCCTAACTCGAACCATTTATATGAAATGTGAATTATACTTTCAACTGGCGTAACGCCTTCAGCTCGGTTAAGTATCACCAGGACGGGGGATTACCTGCCTATGTAGCCTTGTGTTATTAAGCTACTGTGATAATTTAAGTCACTGGAACCCTATAAAAGATAGTACTAAGAAGACGCAGATAATTTGCTTTAAAAATGGAGATCGCTCGATAAACGGTTATTAGAGTGTTCTGGTTCTGTTCCGATGGAGCAACTTTCTGTGAGACACCGAAGTTTTTTATGTAATCTTAACAAGTATAACATTCATCCTGCCAGTGATTGAGCTCGCCTTTCCCATTGTCGGAACCGCTAGCGACGGCCAACATTCAATCCGTTTGGCGTTCGAAGTTCTGCTTCCAGACGTCCCCATATAAGTATTGCCAATATCATTTTTTGAAGGATATTGCTAAGCCCGTCTTCGATGCCGATCGAAAGCTCAAAACCGAACTGAAGAAGGGCATGCGCGGCATTCGAGACATCGAGCGCAAAATCGAACGAATCGAACATCGTGCTAGCGAATCGACCGCGAGCTAATCCGCAAAGGAACAAACGACAACCGAAGTAGCTGAAGCTCACATTGCTAAGAAGTACATCGCGACCGTTCGCGCGCCTTATTGTTAGAAGATGGGTATCCTCCGCTCGAATTGCCCGGGATGCTCATCTAGAACGCCAAGGACAAATAACGACTTGGAGCAATTTATTCGGCAAACGAAGGCCAATCATCGCCGCATCACAGGATTTCTGAACTGGAATACCTACATACAACGCAACGGCGAGTTGATTGTACTCACTATGGACACACTTGGACAGGAGCATATTGAAAGTCGTCTGCGTTCTGTTGGCTATGTCGCCTAGAAAAAATACAATTTTGCATGGCGCTCACGTTTAAACGAACATGTCGAACGGCAGACGTTTTGATCGAGATCCAAGGCGTACTTGCTGCACTTGAGCACGAATGGGATGAGTAATTCTGCTAGCTAATTATGCTGTCGCAGAAAAAAAATAAATCCCGCAGTGGACAGACACATCCTAGTTACCGTTGCGCTTCCGGGGCGTTGGTTGTCGGGAGACGAACTTCAAATAGCGTGCGAACGGGGGCGCTTTGCGCTGAGATCGTGCCCCGATGCTGTTCCACTATATTTTTCGCAATAAACAGACCGATTCCGGAGCTTCCTTCCCGCTCAGTGCGCGCTTTATCGACCGTGTAAAACATATCGAAGATATACGGCAGCTCTTCCGGGGGAATGCTATGACCGTAATTAATCACTTGAACTACTGCGTTCTCCGCTTCCAGATTGCAATGAATATCTATATATTGGCCATCTTTGCCGTAACGGATGGCGTTCGTAAGGAGATTCTCAAATACGCGCGCCAATAAATCTCCGTCCCCCAAGATCATCACATGCGGGGTCACATGCAATCGGGGTGTCAGGTTATTTCTTTCTAAAGCAGGGTATAATTCCTCATTTAATTGAATGAGCAGTTCGCCAAGATCGATCGGTTGTTTGTTCATCTTTAGCTGGCCGTAATTCATGCGAGCGATTTCGAACAGCTCGTCAATCAGCTTCTCCAGCCGTTTCGACTTGGAGAAAGCAATGCCTGTATAGTGCTTGATCTGTTCATTCGTCAAATTATCGTCCTGAAGAATAAAGTCCAGGTAGCCCAATACGGAAGTGAGCGGCGTTCGCAAATCGTGTGCCAGATTCAACACCAATTGTTCTTTACTGTTCTCTGCAAAGTCCCCCCTCTCCAGCGCTTGCTTCAATTTTTCACTAGCCAGATTGATATCCCGCGCAATATTTTCGAACTCATCATTGGATCGGATGTTTATTTTGCTGTTGAAGTCGCCGTTTGCCAGTTGATTGATTCCACGCGATATTTCGTGAAAATATAGGGAATACCGTTTCGTGAGGAGAAAGAAAAAATAAAAGGAGAGAGGAATAAAAATAATTAAGAAAAAATTGAGGTCCCCGATTTCTCTCATGAAATAACGAATTTTAGTCGTCAGGTCTTCAAGCTTCGTCGTATGATAATAGAGCTGAAAAACTTTAAAGATCAAAAAGGTGATCGTGCCAGAGCAAAGTGTACTTAAAACAAATAGCTGAATCATTTTAAATCGGAAACCTCGGATCTTATTAGCCATTGAACGTATATCCCACTCCCCAGACCGTCTTGATCCATTTGTTCTTGTGCTTATCTTCTTCGAGCTTCTTCCGCAACGCGCGTATATGCACCATAACTGTATTGCTGCCTTCGTAGTAGGCTTCCCCCCATACACGTTCGAAAATATTCTCCGTGCTGAACACCTTATTCGGGTGGCTGGCCAATAAGTACAAGATGTCAAATTCCTTCGGGGTTAGCTCAATCGGTTTGTTATACAATCGTACCATTCGTTGTTCGGGATTGATCATCAGACCGCGCACCTCCAGAACGGCAACGTTCGATGTCGCCGATGGATTGAACTGCAACGCTCGCCGCAATTGCGCATTTACCCGAGCGACCAGCTCCATCGGATTGAACGGTTTGGTCACATAATCGTCCGCTCCTCTGACCAGTCCTGTAATTTTATCAAGATCGGTCGCTTTAGCACTTAAAAAAATAATGGGCAGGTGGTGACTTTCCCGAATGAGCTGCGTTGCTTCGTAGCCGTTCAGATTCGGCATCATAATATCGAGAATCGCCAGATCAATCGGTTGTGTCCGAATGGCTTGCACGGCGGCCAGCCCGTCAGAAACTTTCACACAACGATAACCCTCTTTGGTTAGATGCAGTTCTACCAAATCGGCAATTTCCGGTTCGTCATCGGCGATTAAAATAGTGATCGATTTCATAATCCACCTCAAGTAAATATGATGATTGAACTACATCGTATCAGAACTTCTTCGCCAGAACAACGGCGCGCGGGGCACCCGGAACGGCGGATGCCGGCGTCGTCAGCCAGGACCCCAGTCTATAAGCGACGAAGCCGAGCATGCCTCCAATGGAATTTAAAAAAGATCGTCCACGTCAAACGTACCGAGCGAAAATAACACTTGGACGCTTTCCAGCCCGATACTTACCGCCAAGGAGCGCCATAGCGTCCCCGCCAACGTCAGCTTTCCGGCCTTCGCAAGAACATTAAGGAACATGCCGAACGGGACAAAGATCGCAATATTTCCGAAGAGGTTCGTCAGGCTGTGTACAGTCAACGCATCAAGCGCTCTGGTAATTTCCTTCAAGGGAACCAGATTCCCAGCTTGCAGTCTGGCAACGATATATTCCGGATAAGTCGCGGTTCGCAGTAACTGATCCCATAGAAACGCAACATCCACCCGGCCGAACTTGAATAAAATAATTTTGAGCAGCGCGTACATGTAGAAAGCAAACAATAGCCGAACGCCCCAATGTTTCAACCGGTAGCCGGCTCTCATCCGTTCCCCTCCTTTGGTATCGAAACCTCCGGATTCTTAACTTCCGGCATCCCATCCTCCTGAAACGCACCCTCCGGCTTCTCAAGCGCCGGATCGATGTCCGCTGGCGTATCGCTAGTCGGCGTATCAATCTGCGGTTTATCGTTCGGACGATTGCCGGTTGGAGCCCCCTCGTTTGTCGGCGTATCGCTTGTCGATGAATCGTTCTCCGGTTTATCGTTTGTTGGAGTATCGCCCTGCCCGGAATATACTGTCACAATAACACCATCCATATTGTTGCCTGAAATTTCATAGCGGGTATCCGCCGGCACATGAATCGTGATATCTTCGAGAACAGAATAGTAGTAAATGGAATACTCTTCGTGGTTTATCGTGGTCTTTATCGATTTCCGTTCCTTCAAAAATCCCAAATATTCCTCAAGAACAAAATTGTTCTCATACATAATAGCGCTATGCGGCAAACCGACATAACGATAATGCCATGGTTCATACGGAATCCCTGTAATTTCTGTTTTGTCCTCCGGATAGCGCAAGATAAAGCCGTATTTCCAGGCGTTCTCTTTCAGCCATAGCCCTTCAGAAGCAGACTCCATCTTCCCTTGCGTTGATCCGATATCCACCGCCAAACCGAGGTTATGCTCACTAAAGCCTGCCGGCAACGCGTAGCCGGGCTCGTTTTCCTCGTATTGCTTGCTCTGTTCCGCTTCGTCCCGATAGCCGCTGGTGAGCATAAAGTGGTTAATGCCATCCTGATGTGCCGCTGCAATCATCACAGATAATTTTTGTGCCAAAAAAGGCGTCAATCGGATCGAGTTGTCCAAGAGCCCGTATCCGTTTATCAGTTCCGGATTTTTTGCCAAATTGACGGCATCCGATACGTTAGTCCCCGGAGGTACGGGATAAACTTCATTGATCAGCAGCAAATTGCCTTTGTAAACCTGATCCTTTGTTATCCGTACCGGAATCCCGTCCCCTTTAAGAGCCTCATCAAGATTCTCATCCAGATTTTCATCCTCTACTTGGTGGTTTTCTTTCGGCACATTTTCATTGTTATCGGGTTCCGGTTTAACTTGGATTACGGCATAGCCAATTATTAAAAGGATGACAAGCCCCAATAGCCATTTCTTCATTCGTAGTTTTCCTCCTTATCTTTCGTCTAATATAGAGTAGGGGAGACTATTTAAAAAGAAATGGGGCTAATATTAAAATTTTTATTAAATCGTTATCGAAAACTAACAAACGGGTTAGTGTAAAATCTTCGTGGGATTAAGATCTGGAAAAGCGAACATCGGAAAAGAGCTTCATCCTGGATACAGTGATGTTTACCAATAACACACCGTAAGGAGGAAGCTCTTATTCATTACTTAGGGCTTGCTGAATGGTGAAAAAAAGGCTGAAAACCGCATAACAATAAGGATTTTAGGCTCTTGATGTCGAATTCATATGTAAAGGAAAGCATGGAGAACGGGCCCAAATCCTTGCAGATGGAGTGACAAATGTGTTCAAGCCGACCGCGCATCTCGACAATCAATTGATCCTGCCAGGCGATTTCTTTTTGCCCTTTGGCGGAAAGCTGGACGAAGAGAATCGTTGGGTTCAGTTGGCGCGGTTAGTGCCATGGGCAGAGGCCGAGAAAAAATACGGACCGTTTTTCAAAGACACCTTCCGCGGCCAGCAAACGATCAGTTTGCGGATGGGGCTCGGGGCGCTCATCATTCAAGAGAGAATGCAGTTGACCGACAGAGAAACCCTAGAGTCGATCAACGAAAATCCATACATGCAATACTTCATCGGTCTGCCCGGATTCGTCATGAAGCAACCGTTCCATCACTCGATGATGACGCATTTTCGGAAGCGTCTGACGGATGTGCTGGCTGAGCTGAATGAGGTCGTCGCCACGGCAGGCGCGAAGGAAACGAAGGACCATGACGACAACAACGTTAGCGGCGGCGGAGGGAAAGTAAAGCGGTCGAAGAAGCGCGCCTCTGTTATTGAAGCCGAACAGCAAACACTGTTCGCGGAACCACAAGTCGAACCGTCAGCAGCAACATCTCCCGTGGAGCAGACGGCCGCGGTGCCCGAGCCTCTTGAAGCGACCGCGCCTCCTTCCGAAGGGCATCCGGTATCGGCCATGGAATCGGAAGCACCTGCGCTACCCAATCAAGGGACGGTGCTCATGGACGCTACCTGCGCGCCAGCGGATGTGGCGTATCCGACCGATCTGAATCTGCTGAATGAAGCGCGGGAGAAGCTCGAATCGATCATCGATACCCTGCATGTGCCGGCCGTCAGCAAAGCGACGAAACCGCGCACGTACCGCGAAAAAGCGCGCAAGCAGTTTGGCGGTGTCCAAGCAACGCAGGCCGGGACCCAAAGTGATCCGCAAAGCAATCAGGCGGCAGCTCGGTTACGTTGGACGGAACCTCTCCATCATCGCCGAGCAAGCCAAGGTGCAACCGCTCACGCTGCTTAGCCGGAAAACCTATCGCGACCTGCTGGTGATTCATGAACTGTACCATCAGCAACTTCAAATGTGGAGCGAGCGTTCTCACCAGATGGAAGACCGGATCGTCAGCATTCATCAGCCGCATATCAGGCCAATCGTGCGCGGGAAAGCCAAGGCACGCGTTGAGTTCGGAGCCAAGATTGCGGTAAGCATGACAAATGGCTATGCGTTCCTTGATCGTCTGTCTTGGGATAACTTCAACGAGAGCACGACGCTAATTGGCGTGATCGAGAAGTACCGTGAGCGCATGGGGACCTATCCGGCTGTCGTCCAAGTGGATCAGATCTACCGCACGCGCGAAAACCGGAGCTTCTGCAAACAGCATGGGATTTGGCTCAGTGGGCCGGCATTGGGACGAAAGCCTAAAAACGGTCCGTCAAGTGAAGATAAGCAAGACGTCAAACAGGATACCGGGGAACGAAACGCAATTGAAGGCAAGTTTGGAGAAGGCAAGCGCAAGTATGGGCTTGGCTGTATTCGCGCACACCTCGCCAAGACAAGCGAATCGGTGATTACGCTGCAACTTCTCGTGATGAACCTGGAGCGCAGGCTCCGCGTTCTTTTTTGCCTTATTTTCGCGATGCTGTCTCGCCGGCGCCTAGCTCTGAAATTCGGATAAAAATCGTTCAGCAAGCCCCCTACTTAACCACAAGAATCCCAACATTGAAAAAGCTGGAGCAATGGCTTTCGGAAAATGCAAGAAGAGTTTGCCCGTATCATGAAAATGATACTGGAGATGCTGGATGAGCAGATATTGACTACACTTCACGTCCTATTACCCTTTCAGACATTGGTGGAAAAGCTATATGGAAAAAAGGTCGTCTACACAATTTCACCATATATTATCACTTTGATTGTTTTTAGCTGCTCACAAAACT
Source organism: Xylanibacillus composti (assembly GCF_018403685.1). Classification (NCBI taxonomy): domain Bacteria; kingdom Bacillati; phylum Bacillota; class Bacilli; order Caryophanales; family Paenibacillaceae; genus Xylanibacillus; species Xylanibacillus composti. The sequence continues at coordinate 308 of NZ_BOVK01000049.1, read as the reverse complement.
TCCCTATATCCAGGTCTCCTTCTACCGTAATCCAATGATTATAATCCAAGTCATTTCTCAATTTCAAAAGAATCGATGATTTTTTTCATCTCGGTGGATGGAACGTTTCCGGATATTGTGTAAAACAGATTGTCATGTACAAAGACTGCAATCTTTTCTGTAGTACTTTCCACAGAATATACCAATAGTCTCTCCTCCTTCGTATGCTTTAATAAAAGTAAAGTGATGGAATGACATTCTATATAATCATTAGTTTGTTCAAATAATCGCTGCAAATACTGGTCGGTGAGTTGAGTCCGTATAATTGT